>JASHPG010000115.1 GCA_030038275.1 Candidatus Acidiferrales bacterium
TCGCTATTGGCTGGCGAAAAGAGCCAAGCCCTGGGCGCCGGCTGAACTTGACGCCGCGCGCGGACTGCTGAAATTGGGAGGTTGGCACAATCAGGCATCGCGGGAAGCGGCACGGAAGATCGCCCACTTTATGATGGGCGGAGATACGGCACGTCCCGAACTGATGGCACAGCGCGAGAAGGTGCTGCAAGAGAAAAAGGTTCGACTGGTGATTGCCGGCCACACTCATCAGCCGGAGCTTTGTTTGATTGGTTCCGATCCGCAGGCGGATCGCTTCTACATCAATACAGGAACATGGCGGAACCGTATTCCATCTGCGCCTGATGAGCGGACATTCGCCAGGATCAAAGCTCTTACGTACGTCATGCTGTTTTCGTCGGCGGAAGACAGCAGAATCGGGAACAAGACTCTCGGCACGTTCGATTATTGGACTGGCTACACACAACATTTTGAAGATGAGCCGAAAGCACGAAAGTAGGATCGCACGATTAGACCACCAGCGGAGCCGCTCGTTTTCCTCCTGACGGCGTCCAACCACGGCGCGCAAGCGTGCTCGGGCATGCCAGCCTTGTCGTCAGAGAGCCCCCACGGAACCAAAGACTTGCACGTTCCAAATCTGTAAGCCACGGCTTTCGCGTAACCGGCACCGAGTGGACTTCATCCAATTCATAGGAAGTGAGGAGGACACCATGAGAATCAACGTGACATGGCGAGATATTCTGGAGGGACGGCGGATGACAACAACTGCCTGCATGGTGGCTTTGGCCCTGAAACGAGAACTGGGAACCGAGTATGCAAGCGTTGGACTGCGCGATGCCAAAGTCAGGCTAGATGGAAAATTCGTGACGTTGCGTTTGCCCAAGAAGGTTGGGGGTAGAATTCGGTTCTGGGAGCTGTTTCACTTCGTTCTCCCATTTGAGTTTGACTTTCCCGGGTTGATGCTCGATACATCTCTTGGCGCAGCATGCTTGGGGAACGGCTCGTCATTTCGGCGGCTAACGGTAGCTGCAAAGCCAGCTTGCTGAGGCGAGAGACCTCAGACTTCGATGGAATTTTCGGGAAACGGCTCAAATAAACCAGTCGCGCAGACCGAAACGCCGGTTGCGTTGCCGGCTCTGATCGATTTCCAGAACATAAGCGTGAAGCGAGGGGGCAAGCTAGCTCTCGACGAACTGAGCTTGCGCATTTCGCAGAACGAGCATGTGGCGATCCTTGGACCGAACGGGTGCGGAAAATCCACGCTGATCAAAACGATCACGCGCGAACTCTATCCGCTTTATTCGCCAGACTCCCGAATCACGATCATGGGCGAGCTGCTTTGGAATGTGCGCGAGTTGCGGTTGCTTTTGGGAATTGTTTCGAATGATTTGATGGCCGGCTGCCGGACGGACAGCACGGGGCGAGACATCGTGCTTTCTGGGTTCTTCAGCAGCCTCGCCATTTTCTCGAATCATCACGTAGAGCAGGATCAACTGACGCGCGCCGACGCCGCTCTCGCGAAGGTCGGCGCTCTGCATTTGGCGGATCGGCCCGTCGAGCAAATGTCCTCTGGGGAGTCCCAAAGGACCCTGATCGCGCGAGCTCTAGTTCACAATCCGCTGGCGCTAATATTTGACGAGCCGTCGAATAGCCTGGACCTGCGCATGCAGCGCGAATTGCGCGAAACGATGAGGAAACTGGCGCAATCTGGTGTGGGAATAGTGCTTGTGACGCATCAAACGGCCGACATCATACCGGAGATCGAACGCCTGGTATTGATGCGCGATGGCAGAATCGTTGGCGATGGGCCGAAGAAAGAGATGTTGTCGGAAGATAAGATGTCCGATCTGTTCGGGTTTCCGGCTCAGATTAGCTATCGCGACGGCTACTGCTATGTGTGGTGATGTGCCCCCATTAATTTGGTTCCCTGTCCGGTGCCCAGCGTGCCTTTATACCTTCGGCCGGCCATTTCCGTGTGGCGTGAAAGACGCGCAGCACCTCCACTTGCCCCTCATGCACTCGATACGGAATGATGTACGGCGTGCCGGCAACGACCAGTTCGCGCGTGCCCTCAACGCGCCCTGGCCTGCCAAGCGCGGGATGGCGAGCAAGCAGTTTCACGGCGCGCGCAATTGCCGTCACGACGCGCCGCGCGGCTGCAGGATTATCGCGGGAGATGTACTCAGCCTCCGCTTCTAGATTTGCGAGCGCCCACTTCAGCCAGCGAACTTTCATCGAGTCACCGGCAAAGCTTTCTTGCCGTTCCATGGACGGGAGCCGTCTACCGGTCACGCCGCGCTCGTTTGCGCCCAGTCCACTTGTTCATGGCGCGCCGCACCTTTTCGTCATTTGCGAATTCTCCGCGATCGGCCTCTTCTAGTCCCTTTTTGACCTCCTCAATCTGCCACTCGTTGACGGCAACATATTCCCGGATCGCCTCAGCCGCGATAAAGGATCGGCTGCGGCGCTGCGCCTTGGCCAACCCGTCGAGCCGTCTGCGCAACTCCAGCTCCAGCCGCAGCGTCGTTATTTTATTTTCTGCCATAAGCGCCTCCGAATACATGCGAATACCATGTATTCTAACATGCGCCCTCGGATCAACGCTTCAACAGATTAGGAGCAGGATGGAATACGAGAAACGCGGCCCCTTGAAAGGGTGTCGCTACAGTAACCGGCTCCGCGATGGCCCGCGGCGCGACAGCCACCGAAAAAACGTGTGACTGGCGCGACATGTTGTTATATACAGCAGGCGGCATAGTGAATCTGCACGGCGGACAGCGGCGCAAAACGATTACGGGGGATCACGTGAAACGACTTTCGATTCGGCAATCGATATGGACAGTTTTTGCGGCAGGATGCGTGCTCGCGGCGTGCGTGGCGCTTGCGTCAGCACCGGCTGGGGCGCAGGAGTCGTGCGAGAGCCTTGCGTCCATCAAGATCACGAATGTGACGATCACCGCAGCCACATCGATCACCCCGCCGTTCGATTTGCCGAGCTTGCCGGGACGATTCGGCACGCCAGCAGGGCAGAAGGTGTCCGTGCCGTTCTGCCGGGTACAAGCATACGCCACGCCAGCGAGCGATTCGCACATTTCATTTGAGGTATGGCTGCCGCCATCTGAGAAATGGAACGGCTTGTATTTGGGCGAAGGCAATCCGGGATTCGTCGGCGCAATTAGCTACGGCGGAATGGCGCGCGAACTGGAGCAGGGCTACGCGACGGCTTCGACGGACACCGGGCACGCAGACAAAGAGGCGACTGGCGCACTGCCTCCGTGGGCGGAGGGTCATCCGGAGAAAGTGGCGGATTGGGGTTACCGTGCACTGCATGAGACGACGGTAGCGGCGAAGCAGATCGTCCAAGCGTATTATGGGAAAGCGCCGAGGCTCTCTTTTTTCAGTAGTTGCCATGAAGGCGGCAACCAGGCGCTCACCGAAGTGCAGAAGTTTCCGACGGACTACGACGGAATCGCGGCAGGTGATCCAGCGTACGACATCACGCGTTTGCAAGCCGTATCCGTGTATCTCTCGTGGGTGGCGCTGAAAGACGGCGTGAAAGCGCCGGAATACCTGCCTCCGAGTAAGTTTCCGGTGATCCATCGCGCGGTGCTCGATAAGTGCGACGCGCTGGATGGCGTTCGCGACGGAATTATCGAAGACCCGCAGCTCTGCCACTTCGACCCGGCGACGATTCAGTGTCCCGGGAAAGAGGACAACGCGTCTTGCCTGACGCCGGCGCAAGTGCAGACGGTGCGGCAAGTCTATGCGGGCGCAAAATTCGCCGACGGCAAATTGATTTATCCAGGATTGGAGCCGGGCAGCGAAATGGACTGGCACTGGATGCTCAGCGGTCCGGATCCGATGGCCATCAACAAGGATTTTTTTGCAAACCTGGTGATCGGGAATCCGGATTGGGATTGGCATACATTTAATTTGGACCGCGATACGCGGCTGGCCGACAAAGAAATCGGTGCGATGGTGAACTTCACGAATCCCGATTTACGTCCATTCGAAGAGCACGGCGGGAAAGTCATCATGTACCAATCGTGGCAGGAGGCGGCGATACCTCCAGGCGGGCTGGTGAATTATTACAAGAACGTGGTGAAAACGATGGGTGGGTTGAACAAGACACAGACCTTTGCGCGGCTGTTCATGGTGCCGGACGCGGGAATGTGCTCGGGATTTTCAGTCGGCAGCTATCAGGGCGCGTGGAACGCGCTCGATGTAATCGAGAAATGGCGTGAGACGGGAGTTGCGCCAGATAAGGTGATCACGGAGCACCGCGTCGCGGGAGCCGTCGATCGAACACATCGGGTGTGCCCGTATCCGGAGGCGGCGATTTACAAAGGCAAGGGCGATCCGTACAACGCGTCAAATTTCACGTGTGGAATCCCGAAGTGGTAAAAACGTACGCGGTTGCGAAACTTCGAAGCGGGATCGTGCGTACCATCCTCGTGTAAGTTGCGAATGACACTTGACATGAATTCCGGCATCGTATGAGATAGCTCGCTTCCCACGCTCGTGTGTCGGCTTGGGAGAGCGATTGACGGCCGGAGAGCGATTTCGGGGACATCCCAGCAGCTTGTCGGTGACAAGCACACTAGGGTCACGGTAATCTCAGCGGCTTCACGTCGCACCTACCCTTCGCACTCGCTCAGGGTAAAATGTACGGCTCACAAATTAAGTGGCATTCTGTTGCGTTTTCCCAAGGGAGAGCAGGTATGTCCAAATTGAAATGGCTGGGAGCGGGAGCACTGGCGGTGACGCTCGCGTCATGGGGAGCGGCGCGAGCGCCGTTGGCGCGCGGCCAGGAACCGCAAGCGCGTGGCCCCGAGCAGCGGGCCGGGAGCACCACTCAGGGCAATCCGACCGAGCATATGACGCCCGCCGAGATCCAAAGCGGGAAGCTGAATTTCCAGGGGTCCTGCGGGGAGTGCCATGGAGTGGACGCGAGCGGAGGCGTGGGGCCGAACTTGCACGGCGTGGTGCAACAACACGGAGTGCAATTCGTCTTCAACGCGATCCGCTACGGAATTCCAGGCACGGCGATGGCGGCAGTGAGTTCGCTAAACGACAAGCGCGCGTGGCAGGTGGTGGGATATTTGAAGACGCTGACGGTCGCGCCCGGGTCGATGAAGGTGAATGGCGACCCAGCCAAAGGCAAGGACCTGTACACCTCGAACGGCTGCTCGATGTGCCATGAGATTGACGGCAAGGGCGGCGCGGTGGGACCGGAGCTGACAGGCATCGGAGAGGTGCGCTCTCCGAAATATTTGGAAGAAGTGCTGATCGATCCGGCGAAAAATCCGCCGGCCGATCCGGCGCTGCCGGAGCGGCGGATGTGGACGGGTTACGTGCTGACGAAGGTGGTCACCAAGGATGGCAAGACGTTCGTCGGCTCGCGCGTGAACGAAGACACCTTCACAATCACGCTGCGGGATATGGCCGGGAACTATCACACATTCAACAAATCGAGTTTGCAGTCGGTCGATAAGGAGTTTGGGAAAAGCTTCATGCCGAGCTTCAGCCGCCTTTCCGAAGCCCAGCGCAACGATCTGGTGGCGTACTTGATGACTTTGAAGGGGGCGCAATGAGAATTTTCGGGCGGATGGCAATCGCGCTGGCGCTATTGATGATCCCGACTGCGTGCATAGCGCAGACACCGGTAACGTTCGAGGAAATCGAGCATTCAGCGGCGGCGCCGAATCCGGGAAACTGGCTGACGTATGGAGGAAACCTTGCGGCGCAGCGTTTTTCGGAACTGAAGCAGATCGACACCGACACCGTTAAGTCGCTGAAAGTTGCATGGGTGTATCAAATGGGCGGGCGCGGCGTGATCGAATCGGTGCCGCTGGTGCATAACGGGATCATGTACGTGACGGAGCCGCCGAGCACGGTGGTGGCACTCGACGCGCGTACGGGAAAGGCGCTTTGGCAGTGGACGCCACAGCTTCCGCGCGACCTGGTGGTGATCGGCCTGTTTCCTACAAACCGCGGAGTGGCGTTGCTGGGAAACAACGTGTACGTGAACACGATTGATGCGCATCTAGTCTGCTTGGACGCGAAAACCGGACGCGAGAAGTGGCGCGTGGAGGTCGCGGATAACAAAAAGGGCTTCGCGGATACCGGCGCGCCGCTGGCAATCAACGGAAAAATCATCGTGGGCGTAGGAGGAGGCGAAGCAGGCGCGCACGGATTTCTGAGCGCATATGACGCGAATGACGGGAAGCTGCTTTGGCGCCTCTTTACCGTCCCGCGCAACGCGGATGAAGCGGGCGCGAACACGTGGGCCAACGGAAGCTGGTCGAACGGCGGCGGAACGACATGGAACACCGGTTCGTACGATCCCACGACGAACACGATCTACTGGGGCACGGGAAATCCGGCACCGGACTGGAACGGCAAAGGCCGCCTTGGCGACAATCTGTTTACATGCTCGCTGCTGGCGATCAACGCGGACACCGGCAAGATGAAGTGGTATTTCCAATTCACACCCCATGAGACGCATGACTGGGATTCGTCGGAGCCGCCGATCTTGTTTGACGCTAAAGTGGACGGGCAAATGCGGCATTTAGTGGCGCTAGCGAACCGCAACGCGTTTTATTACGTACTCGATCGCGACACGGGAAAATTTGTCACCGGCGTGCCATTCGCCAAAGAGACCTGGGCAAAGGGTCTCGATAAGAATGGCCGTCCCATTGAAAATCCAAATATTCAGCCGACCCCGGAGGGAAACCTCGTATATCCATCGCTCACCGGCGGCGTGAACTGGACGAGCCCGTGCTATTCGCCATTGACCGGCCTCTTCTACGTAAACGCGCGCGACGCGGGCGCATGGTACATCCAGGGCGAGCCGAAGATGGCCCCGGGCAATTCCGTCGGAGTGGTGGGCGGAGGCGGCGGAGGCGGGCGGTTCATGGTAGGGGATCAGGATATTACGTCAATTCGTGCCTTAGACGCCGTGACTGGAAAGCGCGTCTGGAATTTCCAGATGGTGGGCGATTCGTGGACCGGAGTGCTGGCGACGGCTGGCAATCTCGTGTTCTCTGCGGATGCCGAGGGAAATTTCTTTGCGCTGAACGCCACGACCGGCGAGAATCTCTGGCACATCAACTTGGGCTCGGCGCTGCGGTCAAACCCAATGACGTACGGAGTAGATGGGCACCAATATGTGGCGGATTCGTCGGGAAATTCGCTTTTCGTTTTTGATTTGCCGCAGCAATAACAACACGAATGGTGGGCGCAGCCGCCCTTACGGCAGACAGATTCGGTTCTAACAATCCCAGCGGGCGGTGAATTTCCAAATTCGCCGCCCGCTCTGTATTTGGGTGTGTACAATGTTACGCGGGGGGATACGGATATGACCTCAAAATGCTCGTGGCGCGCAGCCATGCTCGCCGTGGCGTCCGCGATTTTGGCGACAGCCCCGTTTGCCACTGCGCAAATCCCGACGGGACAAGCGCCGCCGCACAAAGCGCACCCGCCGGCTACGGCGGAATCCATCGCGCAAGGTAAGCAAATTTTTGATGGAACGTGCGCGGTCTGCCACGGAATCGACGGCAGCGGCTCGAATGGCCCCAATATTCAGGGCGCGGCGCGGACGATGGGGCCGGAAGGCCTCTACAACAGAGTCTGGGGCGGCGTGATCGGCTCAGGTATGCCGAGCTTTTCCTATCTGGGAGAAGACAAGATTTGGGACGTGGTGGATTACGTCGGCACGCTCGGACAGGCCAATGGCGGCGCAGTTACAGGTAATCCCCAAGCAGGCAAGGAAGTGTACGCGTCGAGCGGATGTTCTTCGTGCCATAGCATCGACGGGAAAGGCGGCGATAGCGGGCCCGACCTTTCGAATATCGGGTCCGAACGATCGGCAACGTTCATGCGCGATGAGATTTTGAATCCCGGCACCAACAAGCCGAACGGAGAGCCGGGGCTGACGTCGCGCGCGGCATACGGCGGCTACCGCATGTACAAGGTAACCCTGGAGGACGGAAAGACGGTGACTGGGACGCGCGTGGACGAATCCTCATTCAGCCTGCAATTGCGCGACGCGCACGGAAACATCATCTCGGTAGATAAGCTGAAGGCGAAAAGCATCGACGTGCTCGGCGATGGGAGCTTCATGCCAAGCTACAAGGGAAAACTTTCGGATGCGCAGGTGAACGGCCTGGTGGCGTACCTGGCGACGCTGGAGGTCAAGCAATGACATTGCGAAAGCTGATTTGGCATTGCGTCGTGCTGCTGGGGCTTGTTTTAGGATGCCGTGCAACCGCTCGGGCGCAGCGGAATATTACGTACGATGAGATTCTGCATGCGGCGCAGCATCCGCAGGATTGGCTCACCTATGGCGGCAATTATTCGTCGTGGAGATATTCCGAATTGAAGCAGGTGGACACGTCGAATGTGGACCAACTGAAAATGCGCTGGGTATACCAGCTTAGTCACCAGGGCATTTTCGAGTCCACGCCACTCGTCGAGGGCGGAATCATGTACGTCACGGAACCTCCGACCACGGTAACAGCTCTGGACGTGCGGACGGGGCGTCCAGTGTGGCAGTGGACGGCGCCGGAGCCGCGCCACTTGCTGACGATCGGCCTTTTCCCCACCAATCGAGGCGTGGCGGTGCTGGGCGATAGCGTCTATGTGGCGACGATTGATTCACATTTGGCGTGTCTCGACGCGAAAACCGGCGCGCTAAAGTGGTTCACCGAGGTCGGCGATAACTCAAAAGGCATCGCGATCACGGGAGCGCCGCTCGCACTGGACGGGAAGATCATCATCGGAATGGGCGGCGGCGAGGCCGGCGTTCGTGGTTATCTCAGCGCCTACGACGCGAAGACTGGCAAACGCCTGTGGCGCTTTTACACTGTTCCCGTCCCCGGCGAGCCGGGCGTGAATACGTGGGAAGGCGATAGCTGGAAGTATGGAGGCGCAACCACGTGGAACACAGGCTCTTACGATCCGGAGACGAACACGGTCTTCTGGGGCACCGGCAATCCGGCGCCTGACTGGAATGGCGACGCGCGCAAGGGCGACAACCTATATTCCTGCACCCTTGTGGCGCTCAACGCGGATACCGGAAAGATGAGGTGGTATTTCCAGTTCTCGCCGCACGAAACGCATGACTGGGACTCGGCGGAGCCGCCGATTCTCTTTGACGCGAAGATCAACGGACAAATGCGGCATCTCGTAGTGCTCGCGAATAGAAACGCATTCTATTACGTGCTGGATCGGGGCACCGGAAAATTCGTCGCCGGGCAGGCGTTCGCGAAGCAAACGTGGGCGAAAGGATTGGATGCGAATGGGCGCCCCATCGAGCTGCCAAATAACCAACCAACGAAAAAAGGTAATTTGATCTATCCGAGCATCACCGGAGCGGTGAACTGGACGAGTCCGTCATACAGCCCGCTGACGGGATACGTGTACGTCAACACGCGCGAGCAGGGCGCCATCTACTATAAGGGCAACCCGACCATGGAGCCGGCAAACCCGGCGGACACGGGCGGAGGCGGCGGGCAGAAGGTTTTTGGCGGCGACCAGATGTATAGCGCCGTGCGCGCTCTCGAAGGAACCACCGGTGACCGCAAATGGCAGTTCAAGATGGTCGGCGATTCGTGGACCGGGACGCTCACGACCGCGGGTAACTTGGTGTTCTGCGCGGACGCCGAAGGCAATTTCTTCGCGCTGAATGCAGCCACGGGCAAGCCGCTGTGGCACGTGCAGCTGGGAAATTCGGTGCGCGCGAATCCGATCACGTACGAAGTGGATGGAAAGCAATACGTGGAAGCCGCGGCCGGCAATTCGGTCTTTACGTTCAGCCTACCTTAGAGATCGCGGCAAATGGACGGTGCGGCGAGTGAACAGCCTGCTCGCATTTCCTAGTTCCGCGCTCTGCGTGCGCGCGCCCAAATGCGTCTGCGAGAGATGCTCCCTTAGCCCTAACCCAAATCGTTTGCTGCTACTTTGCAGGCTTGCTGTGGGAAAGCTTCAGGATAACTTCAATATCGCGGCGGGAATCGAAGCTGGAAACGGTACGCACGGTGGATGTAAGGCCGTCGTGCTCGGCGTGGATTTCGTAATCGACGTTGGGATCGAGCCCGCTGAAGCGATACTGGCCGGCGGAGTCGGCGATGTAAGTCCGGACGGCCTGCGTTTTGACGTTCAGCAGATAGACTATGCTGGTTGGAACAGGATTGTCGCTTTTGTCGACCACCTGGCCGTGTACGGTGCGCAGCTCGGCGCCCGGATTCTGCGCTCGAACCGCGAACGCGACGGCCGCAAAAAGCGCGAGCGCTATTCCGAAATGAAATATTTCGCGGCGGCTCAATAGCGGCTCCTCGCCGCCGCGCGGTCGCGAACCAACGGTCGGGCCGCTGTGACGGCGTCACTCGCCTTCGTCATCATCGTGATCCGACTCAGTGCCGTCGCCGTCTTCTGCGCCTTCATCGTCGTCTTCATCCTCGTTCTCTTCTTCTTCGTCATCATCCTCGGAAAGAACGATCAGGTGCACCGGATGAGTCTGCGTAACTTCCAACTCTGCGTCGCATTCCGGGCAGCTTAGGATTTCGCCTTCTTCCACTTCATCCTCGTCGAGGTCGATCTCGGCGTCGCATTCCGGGCATCTAGTCACGACCATCTCCTCTTTGCGGCGAACTGAAACCAGACGGCGTATTATATAACGCCCGTGTCAAGCTTTGCCGGAAGGATCGCCTAAAAAAGATGACGACGCGTCGCGAATATCCTGTCCAGCCGATCGTGGGGGTCGGCGGCGTGATCGTCTCGAATGGGCGCGCGCTGCTGATCAAGCGCGGCAGTCCGCCGCTGGAGGGACACTGGTCGATCCCAGGCGGGCTGCTCGAAATCGGCGAAACGTTGCTAGAGGGAGTTCGGCGCGAACTGCGCGAGGAAACGGGGATGGATGTTCGCCCGCTCGAGCTGATCGAAGTCTTCGAACGCATCGAGCTCGACGGCAGCGGACGGGCACGCTACCACTACGTGGTGCTCGATTATTTGTGCGAGGCAACCGGAGGCGAGCCGCGCGCGGGAAGCGATGTGACGCACGTGGCTTGGGCGCGGCCGGAAGAACTCGGGCAATATTCACTTTCAAGCACCGCAACGCGCGTGATCCTGAAGGCCTTCGAGATGGCGCGCTCCGGCAGTCAAAATGCCGGACCGATGGATTGAATAGCTGCGAACGTTTTAGCGGACGTACGGGAAAATCTCGTCAGCGATCCAATAGTTGGCGAGCAGAATGGCGAATAACATGCCGCCCGTCCATAGGCCCCAGCGCCAGCGCTGCCAGCGCTGCCGAAAAAACGAGAACTGCATCGGGCAATCCACCAGGTACGCCGCGCAATAGCAGATATTGGCCCATACCGCGAGCACGGCCAACAGCACCAGCGACTCGAATTTCACGATTGGACGGAAATGCGGCCAACTAATGGCGATCCAGGCAATCACAACGAGCGACAAAATCACGTTGTACGCGATGCGGCGCGGCTCCCAATAATGGATCGCATCCGTGAGAATTTTGCGGAACAGCTTCGATTGCTGGTCGGCGCCGCTTGAATGAGGACCGGGCTGGTCCACGTGCATGTGCATCCTCCAGTGCGGCAGATCAGCTAACTTGCGGCGGCGGTTTCGGGGAGACGGCCGAAGCGGCGCTCGCGTCCCAGATAATCTTCAACGGCTGTTTCGAGATCGGTCGCGTCGAATTCAGGCCACATGCGTGGCGTGAAAAACAGCTCGGCGTAGGCGCATTCCCACAGCATGAAGTCGCTCAAGCGGCGCTCGCCTCCCGTGCGAATCAGAAGATCGACGTCCGGCGCGGGCGCCCCGCCGTTCGTCACCTGGCCCAGGCGGCGCGCGAATTCACGTTCCGTGATTTCGAGACTCGATAACATCCAGCACGCCGCGCGCAAAATCGCGTCGCGCGAGGAATAGTCGAGCGCGACGCGCAGGTCCATGCGGCGTCCAGCCGCGGTTTTGCGTTCGGCGAACTCGACAGCTTCGAGCAAGGAGCGCGGGATGCGGTCGCGGCGGCCAATCACGCGCAAGCGAACGCGCTCCGCCTCGAATTCCGCGACGGAGCTGCGAAGGAAATCTTCGAGTAAGGCAAGCAAAGCGGAAACTTCGGAGGTAGGGCGCTCCCAATTGTTGGAGGAGAAGGCGTACAGAGTCAGCGTGCCGATTCCGAAATCGGGAGCGGCGCGGACGATGCGGCGAACGGCGGCGACGCCCGCGCGGTGTCCCTCCGAACGCGCCAAGCCGCGCGCAGCGGCCCAGCGGCCGTTGCCATCGAGAAGAATCGCAACGTGGAGCAGCAGATCGGAGATGACTCTCGCTTTGCTGTTGCCCATACCTGGAGAACGCCTTCCTAGCCCTCCCGAGTGGCGCGGATCAGGGCCTCCATATGATTCAGATATTTTTCGAGCGCGCGACGGCCGAGTGGGCTCAGCCGGTATTGCGTTTTGGGCAGCCGGCCGGAAAACGATTTGGTACACGAAACGTAGCCGGCATCCTCCAGTTTGCGCGCGTGGACGCTCAAATTGCCGTCCGTAACGCGAAGAAGACCCTTCAGTTCATTAAATGTGAGCGCAGGATTTACGGCGAGGGCGCTTACGATGCCGAGCCGGGTGCGCTCGTGAATCAGCCGGTCCAGTTCCGCGGCCGAGTTTTCAACAGGCCGCGAACCTGAGGATCCGCGCTTCTGCTTCTCGTCGCGCGATGAGCGGAGCGCGGAGGATTTAGCCGCCATAATTCCTCGCGATCACGGCGCCAAAGAGAATATGTAGCCCGCCGAACCCGGTCGCGAGCAAGGCATTGCCCCAACTCGCGGGAGAAAAGAGTGCCACGGTTCCGAGCACCATAAAGCACAACCCCATTAGGGGCACAATGCGAATCGAAAATGCGCCGCCGGTGACGACTCCTGTGCCATACAGAAGCAACCAGACTCCCGCGATCGCCGCAATCGAACCAGTCCGGCCGAGCAAAAGCGTCAGGAGCGCGCCGGCAAACAGCGGAGGCGCAAAGCTATAAACGAAGCGGCGGCCGGGCCCCGAGAGGAGCGACGTCCCTGAATTACGGGCCTTGGAAATCGTAGTCCAAATAGCGATGGCGACCGCGACGCACGCTTCGATAATCCATGTGGCGAACCAGTCGAAAGAGCTTGCCTGGCGCGACGCGATCACGGCTGCGCCCACCGCCGTGATGCCGATGGCCACGCCTCCCCATCCCGGAACGGCGGTAAAAGAGCCGGCGCGCTCC
>JASHPG010000116.1 GCA_030038275.1 Candidatus Acidiferrales bacterium
CCGTATTCCAGCTGGGTAATGGCTTATAGCGAGTCCAGTCTGAAGCAGCTCTCAGTCATCGATCTTGTTCCGAATGGCACGACGCAACAAGGCAAAGAAGGCGGCATTTGGATGGCGGGGGACGGTCCAGCGGCGGACGAATCCGGCAATATCTACCTTCTAGTGGGGAACGGCACCTTCGACGCCACTCTAAACAGCAAAGGATTCCCGGCTAAAGGAGACTACGGAAACTCGTTCGTTAAACTTTCCACCAGCGGAGACAAGCTCGCAGTGGCCGATTACTTCGCGATGAACAACAGCTCGGGAACAGCTGAGTCCGAATCCGATAGAGATACGGATTTGGGGTCCGGCGGCGAGATGCTCTTGCCCGACCTGAGGGACAGTAGCGGAAAGGTGCTTCATTTGGCGGTCGGCGTAGGAAAGGACACGAATATATACGTGGTGAATCGCCGCGACATGGGCAAATACAAGCCGAACGACGCGGGAATTTATCAGCAGCTCATGGGCGCTTTGCCCGGAGGCGCCTGGTCCAGCCCAGCGTATTTTGACAATACCGTCTATTACGACTCGGTTGGCCATCCTATGAAGGCTTTCCCCATTTCCAACGCTAAACTGGCGTCAACCGCTTCCTCTCAGACGTCTGCTTTCGGCTATCCAAGCGTCACGCCAAGCATTTCCGCGGACGGCACAAAGAACGGGATCGTATGGGCGGTTGTGGCCGGCACTGGAGCAGGGTTCCACTTTGTGGGGAAATCGACGGGCGTGCTTTATGCTTTTGATGCCACCGATCTCTCGAAGCAGCTTTACAACTCAAATATGGCCGGTTCGCGCGATACGTACCAAACCGATCGAGCCGACAAATTTATCACTCCGCTGATTGCGGGCGGAAAAGTATATGTCGGCACGCCAAATGCGGTGGTGGTTTTTGGTCTTTTGAAGCCGTAGTTTCGCCTGCGCGCGGCGAGCGCGCGACATCCGACAAGAGGGCGACGAGGCAGCCAAAAGGCGGCATTGATTTGAAAGTGAACAGGCAATAACATGTTGGCGCCATGGCGGCTTCCCAGCCCCTCATAGGACAAACGATCTCGCACTACCGCGTCGTCGCAAAGTTGGGCGGCGGAGGCATGGGCGTGGTCTATGAAGCGGAAGACCTGAAGCTGCGGCGCCACGTGGCGCTGAAGTTCCTTCCCCCAGAATTCGAGAACGACGCGGCGGCGCGCGAGCGGTTCCAGCGCGAGGCGTTTGCCGCGTCGGCGCTCAATCACCCGAACATCTGCACGATTCACGAGATCGATGAAGTGGATGGACGCCATTTCATCGCGATGGAACTGCTGCAGGGCCAAACGCTAAAGAGCCTGATTCGAGGCAAGCCGCTGGATGTGGAAGAAATTCTCAACTTGGGTACGCAGGTGGCGGACGCGCTGGACGCGGCTCATGCAAGCGGGATCGTTCACCGCGATATCAAACCCGCGAACATATTCGTCACGCAGCGAGGGCACGCGAAGGTCCTCGACTTCGGCTTGGCGAAGCTGACGGCCGACCCTCGGCGCGTAGCGGAGGCGCCGGTGGCGTCTGGCACGACGCTGAGCACGGAGGTTCCGGAGGCGCAACTGACAAGCCCCGGATCGACACTCGGCACGGTCGCCTATATGTCTCCCGAACAGGCGCGCGGGAAAGAGCTGGACGCGCGGACGGACCTGTTTAGTTTTGGCGTGGTGCTGTATGAAATGGCGACGGGTACGCTGCCGTTTCGCGGGGATACCTCAGCGATGATTTTCGACTCGATCCTGAACCGCGTGCCGGTGGCCCCGGTGCGGCTGAACCCCGAGTTGCCACCGAAGCTGGAAGAGATCATCAACAAGGCACTCGAAAAAAATCGCGAGCTGCGATATCAGCACGCGTCGGATATTCGCACCGATTTGAAGCGGCTCCAGCGGGACACCGGGTCGGGAAGGTCGCGGGTATCCGCCGACGATGCGATCGTGAGTGAAGGAAAATATCCTTCTTCGGCCGCAGATGGAATCAAGAGAGATTTTCCCGGAAACCCATTCGGGACGTACACACCGCGCCCGGAAATCGATCCGGGACGCACAAACCGCGCTTCACCCCAGTCTGCAAGCGCGATTCAGAATGAGAACGTGAGCCATGCGATTAGCGCGAGTCAGAGTGCCAACGCGGCTCAGAGTGCCAGCGCAATTCAAAGCGACAGCGTGATTTTGAAGAAGCGGTCGCTTTTCTGGGCGGGCGGAGCGGTGGTTATCGCGCTGGCGGTGGCGATTGGCGGATATTTTTATTTTCATCGCGCGCCGATTCTGACCAGCAAGGATTCGATCGTCATCGCGGATTTCACGAACACGACGGGCGATCCGGTGTTTGACGGCACGTTGCGCGAAGGGCTGTCGGTGCAGCTTCAGCAATCGCCGTATCTGAATCTCGTCTCCGACGACGAAATCGCCTCGACCTTGCGGATGATGGAGCAGCCTGCGGGTACGAGGCTGAGCGACGACCTGGCGCAGCAGGTGTGCCAGAGGGTGGGAGGCGCGGCGGTGATCGAAGGATCGATCGCCAGCTTGGCGCCGGAATACGTGATCGGGCTGAAAGTGATGAATTGTCAAAGCGGACAGACGCTGGCACAGAATCAGGTGACGGCGGCGAACAAGCCGGACGTCCTGAACGCGCTGACGACAGCGGCGGCCTCTCTGCGCGGGAAGCTAGGCGAATCGCTTGCGTCGGTGCAGAAGTACGATGTGCCGCTCGCGCAGGCCACCACGTCGTCGCTGGAGGCTTTACAGGCTTTCAGCCAGGGCGGAAACGCAATCGGAGAGCGTGGCGATTCTTTCGGTGCGATTCCTTATTTCCAGCGCGCGATAGCGCTAGACCCCAATTTCGCCGCTGCCTACGCACTATTGGGGACGATGTATATGAATCTTGGCGAGACAAAACTGGCGGCGGAAAACGTCAAGAAAGCGTATGCATTGAAGGACCGGGCGAGCGAAGCGGAACAGCTTCTCATTTCCCATTTTTACTTTATGGCAGTCACGGGTGATAGCGAGAAGAACATCCAGGCCCTTCAGATGATGCAGCAGACGTATTCGAGGGGCACGCCAGCCGAGGTTGCTGCCAACGACTTGGGAGTCGCTTACGACTTTATAGGGCAATACGATAAAGCCGTCCCGGAATATCTGGAGGCTATCCACTTAGACGCCAAAATGGGTCTGGCATATCGCAATCTTGCCGATGCCTACGTGGGCTTGGGTCGTCTAGACGAGGCTCGGGCGACGATCCAGCGCGATCCGAGTGGTGGGACGGACAAGCCATCTGTTTTGATCCCGTATGTGATCGACTTTCTCCAGAACAATGCGGCGGGCATGGCACGGGACGTTGCAGCGGCGGCGGGCATACCGGCGGTCAACAGCGCGATGCTTCTGCTGGAAGCTGAGACGTCTGCCTACTCTGGACGTCTTGCCGATTCGCAAAAATTTGCTCAAAACGCTGTTACAGCGGCCACACAAGCGAGCCTGCCGGAAACGGCGGCGGCAGAGGATGCTTCGCAGGCGGTAAATGAGGGTTTAGTGGGAAATTCCGGCAAAGCAAAGGACTGGGCCGATCGAGCGTTGAAAGCGTCTCCCGGGCGATCCGTCGAAGCAAATGCCGCGCTGGCGCTCGCGCTTGCGGGTTCGGCGGATGAAGCGAAAAAGATGGCGGACGATCTGAACAGCGATTTTCCCGAGGATACGCTCGTTCAGAATGGGTATATTCCCGAAATTCGAGCGGTGCTTGCGGTTCATCAAGGGAACGCACAACAAGCTATCAGCCTGCTTAGCGCCGCATCACCGTATGAGCTTGGGTTCGCACTCAAGCTGCTGCCGGCGTACCTTCGCGGGCAGGCATTTCTGGCGGCGCACAACGCCGCGAGTGCTGCCCCGGAATTTCAGAAAATACTTGATCATCCGGGCGTGGTGGTGAATTCGCCGATTGGCGCGCTGGCGCATCTGGGCCTCGCCCGCGCCTACGCGATGCAAGGCAACGCGGCCAAAGCGAAGGCGGCTTATCAGGATTTCCTCGGGCTTTGGGCGCACGCGGACCCGGACGTGCCCGTACTCAAGGAAGCGAATGCCGAGTACGGCAAATTGCAATAGGACGGCGAGG
This sequence comes from Candidatus Acidiferrales bacterium, assembly GCA_030038275.1. GTDB lineage: Bacteria > Acidobacteriota > Terriglobia > Acidiferrales > UBA7541 > Palsa-295. Next base: position 4,150 of record JASHPG010000116.1, read on the forward strand.
ATCATCGAACGAATTTGCTTTTGACGAAGAAGAATCCGAGTGAACGCGAGAACATGAGGCAGGCGCGGACGTGATCGGGCAGACCGTTTCGCACTACAAGATCGTTGAGAAGCTCGGCGGCGGTGGAATGGGCGTCGTCTATAAGGCCGAGGACACGACGCTTGGCCGGACGGTGGCCCTGAAATTTCTTCCCCCGGAATTGTCCGGAGACAAGCAGGCGCTCGAACGGTTTCTCCGCGAGGCGCGGGCCGCCGCGGCGCTGAACCATCCGAACATCTGCACGATTTACGAAATCAGCGAGCACGACGGGCAGCGCTTCATCGCCATGGAACTGCTTCAGGGTGTGACGCTGCGGCACCGCATCCTGGCGGGCTCTATGAATCCGAGCGCGATGCTGGAACTTGGCGCGCAGATCGCCGACGCGCTGGACGCCGCGCACTCGCAAGGGATCATCCATCGCGACATCAAACCGGCCAACATTTTCGTCACCACGCGCGGCCAGGCGAAAATTCTCGATTTTGGCCTCGCGAAGCAGCTCACGCAGCGGCCGCGAACTCTCGCGACAGTCACTTCGGACGGCACCACGGAAGATGCCGATACGCTGCTGACGAGTCCCGGATCGGCCCTGGGGACCGTCGCGTATATGTCGCCGGAACAAGCGCGCGGCGAGGAATTGGACGCGCGGAGCGACCTGTTCAGTTTCGGCGTGGTGCTGTATGAGATGGCTACCAGCCGGCAAGCGTTCCCGGGCGCGACATCCGCCGTGATTTTCGACGCGATACTCCACAAGACGCCCATCTCGCCGGTGCGGCTGAATCCGGAATTGCCCGCGGAATTCGAGCGCATTGTGAATAAGGCGCTCGAAAAAGACCGTGATCTTCGGTATCAGCACGCATCGGACATTCGCACCGATTTGAAGCGGCTCCAGCGGGACACCGGGTCGGGAAGGTCGCGGGTATCCGCCGACGATGCGATCGTGAGTGAAGGAAAATATCCTTCTTCGGCCGCAGATGGAATCAAGAGAGATTCCTCAGCCCGCGGAAGCGGGCTTCAGAATGACAAAGCGAGCTTGAGGGATGGAGCGATTCAGAACGCGAACGTGAGCGGAGGGTCCGGCGCTATTCTGAATGAAAGTGCGACTCGGAGCGGTAGCGGCGCCCAAAGCGACAGTGTGATTTTGAAAAAGCGTCCGCTGCTATGGGCTGGCGGAGCCATCGTAGTGGCTGCGCTGCTGGCGACCGGAGGATTCTTTTACTTCCATCGCGCGCCGATTTTAACCAGCAAGGATTCGATTGTGATCGCCGATTTCACGAACACGACAGGCGATCCGGTGTTCGATGGCACGCTGCGCGAAGGACTTGCCGTGCAGCTTCAGCAATCGCCATTTCTCAATCTCATTTCGGACGACCAAATCGCCTCGACTTTACGGCTGATGGAGCAGCCTGCGAACGCCAAGCTGACCGGCGATCTGGCGCAGCAGGTCTGCCAGCGCGCTGGAGGCGCGGCCGCGATCGAAGGCTCCATCTCCAATTTAGGCACGCAGTACGTGCTGGGACTGAAAGCCGTAAACTGCCAAGACGGCGATTTGCTGGCCGGAGAGCAAGCGACGGCCAATGGAAAAGAACAGGTGCTCAGCGCTTTGAGCGAAGCGGCAACGCAGTTGCGCGGCAAACTGGGAGAATCGTTGGGGTCCGTACAGAAGCATGACGCGCAGGTAGAGGATGTCACCACATCGTCGCTGGAGGCTCTCCAGGCCTACGCGCTTGGCATGCAAGAGTGGGACGTGACGAACGATTTCACGGCGGCCGTCTCCGACTTCCAAAGAGCCATCAGCCTGGATCCCAATTTCGCGATGGCCTACGAGCGACTGGCCGAGAGCTACTTCCCTTTAGGAGAGAGCGGGCTGGCCGCGCAAAACGTCCGCAAAGCGTACGAGCTGCGGAGCAGGGCCAGCGAGCACGAACAACTCGCGATCACGTCCTTTTATCAATACGTAGTTACGGGAAATCTGGAGGCAGCTCGCACCTCATACGAGCTATTCGCGCAAACGTATCCTCGCGACGAGGATGCCGAGGGTTGGCTGTGGCCGGTCTATGCCGAACTCGGTAACTACCAGAAGTCTTTTGACGCGGCGCAGCAAGCGTTGAATATCAATCCGGGCAGCTCCAACAACTGGGTCAACATGGTTTACGCTTACCAGTGGGTTAACCGCCTGGATCGGGCAAGAGCGACGATTCAGGAGGCGCAGGCGAAACACCTGGATTCGCCATGGAATGCGCTAGTTCTATACATGATCGATTTTCTGCAACAAGATCAGGCAGGGATGACAAAGGATGTGGCCCGCGCGACGGGCTCGCCCGGAATCGACGATCAAATTCTGTTTCTTGAATCTGAAACGGCAGCCTACAACGGGCAGATGGTAGAAAGCCGGGACTTCACGCAGCGCGCCAGCGATTCCGCGGAGCGCGCGAGCCGGATGGAAGCAGCGGCCGAATACCAGGCGCACGCAGCGATCCGTGAAGCGCTTGCCGGTCAAGACTCCCAAGCGAAGCAGGATGCGGAATCTGCCGTCGCACTTTCCAAGGGCAGGCAGGTGGACGGCTTTGCGGCTATCGCGTTGGCTTTGGCCGGAGATTCCACGCAGGCTACGCGCCTGGAAGATGAACTGAACAAGAATGTCCCGTCGGATACTATCGCGCAGACCCAATATCTTCCAATGGCTCGTGCGGCCACAGCCATGCGAAGCGGCGATTCCGCGAGGGCCATTGAGGATTTGGAACCAAGCCGCCCTTATGAATTCGGAGAGAGCAATACGGACTTCACTTTCGCGGGCTATCCTGTCTATCTTCGCGGTGAAGCCGAATTGGCGGCGAAGCAGCCTGCCGCGGCGATTGCGGAGTTTCAGCAGATTCTGGACCGCGCTTACATCATCGGAAACGAGCCGATCGGCGCGCTGGCGCATCTCGGCCTCGCCCGCGCCTACGCCATGCAGGGCGATACGGCCCAAGCGAAGGCGGCCTATCAGGATTTCCTCGCGCTGTGGGCCCACGCCGATCCGGACGTCCCCATCCTTCAGCAAGCAAAAGCTGAATACGCAAAACTGAAATAGGATTGCTCCTCCGGCGCGCCAACTTTTTTGCCGGATGCTAAACTAAAAAGGTCTTGAATACCGCACAAAATAGCCGCCGTGAACGCGGATTCACGGCGTGGTGGGCCGCCGCCGGGATCGCAATCTGCCTCTTTGGGGAGTTAGGCGCGATCGGGCTAACCGGACCGGACGAGCCTCGCTACGCTTGGATCGCGCGCGCGATGGCGCAAACGGGCGATTGGGTGACTCCGCGCTTGTACGGCCAGCCGTGGTTTGAAAAGCCGATCCTCTACTACTGGACGGCGGCGATTGGATTCAAGCTGCACTTCTCCGCTGAGTGGGCCGCGAGGTTGCCTTCCGCATTCGCCGCGCTCGCGGCGGCAATCGCCATCGGCTGGCTTGCGGCAAAGCACTACGGCGGACGCGCAAATTCGCTCGAAAGTCCGGCGCTGCTCGCCCCGTTGATTTTCGCTTCAAGCGTGGCGGGCATCGGCTTTGCCCGCGCTGCCACGCCCGACATGCTGTTCAGCGCCTCGATCGCGCTGGCGATGGCCGCCATCGCAACCGTGTATCGCCATTCCGGCGCGTTACGCGGCGCAACGAGCCAAGCTATCGAGGATTCTCGATCCCGGCAAAAAGATTACGCGGCGCTCGCGCTTTTCGGCGCGTTCTTAGGCGTGGGCGTACTGGCGAAGGGCCCGGCAGCAGTGATTTTGGCCGGCGGCGCCGTCGTGCTCTGGGCGCTCGTGGCGAAGCAGTGGCGCATGGCTTTTCGCGCGCTGCATCCGGTGGCAATAGCCGCCTTTTGCATCGTGACGCTGCCCTGGTACGTGTTGTGCGCCGTTCGCAATCCAGATTTCCTGCGGATCTTCATCTGGCAGCACAATTTCGAGCGCTACCTGACCCCGATGTTCCACCACCCGCAGCCGTTCTGGTTTTTCGGGCCAATCGTTCTGCTCGCGCTCGTTCCCTGGACGATCCTGCTATGGCCGGTGGCGCGCGAAGGCGTGCGCGTCTGGCGCGAAAAATCGTGGACGCGTTCGCCGGGAGTCTTCTTCGCCTGCTGGGCGGTTTTTCCCGTGCTGTTCTTCAGCTTTTCGGACTCGAAACTTCCCAGCTACATCTTGCCTGCGATTCCAGCGCTGGCGCTCGTTTGCGCCGTCGCGGGAATCCGCGCCTTTCGAGAGAGCCGCGCGATGGCGATTGGCATCGCCGCTGGAATCGGCATCACATGGATCGTCCTCGCCATCGGCGCGTGGGCCTGGGCGAGAAAAGTTCCGTGGAATGCCGTGCTGAATGAATATTCGCCGCGCGCGCTTTACATCGACGGTTGGATTGGCGTCGGCGCGGCGATTCTTTTCGCGCTGATTCTCGCGTTCTTCGGACTCGGTAAACGCACCGGAATGGTGATGGGCCCCTGCGCTCTGGCGGTGGTGCTGGCTCTGGAAATCGCCAGCATCCGGATCCTTCCCACGATCGATCCACTCTATTCCGCGCGCTATCACGCGCGGTTCATGAGCCACGATCTACATCCAGACCGCATCTTTACGCTCGATCTCGCGCGTTCCTGGAACTACGGCCTGGCGTTCTATTTCCAGCGCCAATTGCCCGAATGGCAGGCCAGCGATCCCGGTCCGGCGCTCGTGCTAACCAATCCCACGGGGCTTAGGCGCATAACCTCTCTGGGCCGGTTCCACGGCACACTCGACGAACCGGACAAGGGAATCCTGTACGTGCCCGTGGAGATAGCGGCCCAACCTTCCGAATAGCCGCCGCGCCGCTACTGCCCCGCTTCGACAGGCGGCAAATTTTGAAGAAAGAAATTGACGATCGCGTTTTCGTAATTCTTGCGGTCGTCGTCGCTCATATCGCGATAGCGAGTCTGGTCGTGGAGGATTTGCTTTGGATCGGGCGCTTCGGTGAATAGCTGGGTCGTGTCGTCGGCAAGGTCCGGCTGGTCCGCAGAGGTGATGAAAAGCTTGGGAATCCCGTGCGTGCGACCGATGTTCGCGGAGGCGGGCGGCGTGAGCCGGTACGAATAATCGGTCATTCGGAAGATGAAATCAGAAGCGTTCAAGACGTACGGAATCGCGGTCAGGCCCGTTTGACGCACTTGAAGACGCAGCATGTCTTGAGGATCGTTGTACACATCCGCCAACGCGAATGCGCCAACGCGGGAATCCTCTTCCGCGACTTCCAGGGCCGCGTACGCTCCCATATCCGTGCCCCACAAACCGAAATGCTTGGGGTCCACGTCGTCACGCATTGCCAAGGTGCGAATGGCGGACTCCAATTCACCCGCCTCTTTGTATCCGAGCGTGGTGGCGCCGGGGCTGGCGCCGTGCCCTGAGAAATCGAAAACAAACACGTTGTATTGATGGTCCTGCAGGGTGGTGACCAGAGTCAGCGCGTCCGTGCGCTGCGAAGCGTATCCATGGCAAACCAGGATCGTCGGCGCTCCGCGAAGGCCAGGGAAAAACCAGCCGTCGCGCATGGCGCCATTTTCGACCGGAAAGGAAACCGTGGTCGGACGGCCCATCATGACGCTCAAATCAAACGATGGAGAACTTCGCGGCGGATGAACGATCTGATAGACCAAAAACCCGGAGATCGCCGAGAGAGCAACCAGAGCGAACAGCGCGAGCGCAACGATGAAAGACACCAACTTGGCGATGCGCGCGGTCGAAAAGCGCATTTTCGAGAGGAAAGGCCTCCTACCCCGCGGGGACGCGATTGAAATCCCCAGCGGCTCGGATGTTAGCATATTCGTTCGCGGCGTCCGCGAGGTCCGCCGTGCCTGGTGTCGCAATCGTAAAATTGGGCCAGTGGCGCGGCGGAAGCTATAATGCTGCGGGGGCATTCGAGCATTCCATGCAGATCGTCGATCTGAGGCAGTTGCACTCGCGAGCCCTAGAAGGCCTGTTTCAGGAAGAAGCGCGGCACTGGATGGACGAGCTTCGCTGGGATTATCGTCCTTCGCTCGACTTGGTTCGCCGGTTCATCGATTCGCGCGCGCTCGGCGGTTACGCTGCTTCGGAAAATGGCCGGTTGACCGGTTACGGCTTCTACGTCCTCGAGGATCACAAAGGGCTGATCGGCGGCCTCTACGTCTCGCCGCAATCGGCGCAAGGTCCTACCACCGAGCGGCTGCTCTCCGAGATGCTGGCGACACTGCGCGCCACGCCGCGCCTGGAACGCATCGAAGCGCAACTGATGCCTTTTGGCTCCGAGCTTGATCCCGATTTTCTGAAACGCTTTTTTCACCTGCACGCGCGGCAATTCATGCTGCTGAACCTCGCGCAGGCGAAGCTCACCGGCGCGGCGCCTTCGCCAGGCCTGCGCATCGACCCGTGGAAAGATCGCGCCCTAGAATCCGCCGCAAAGCTAATCCAGTTAGCCTACGCCGACCACGTTGATAGCCAGATCAACGATCAGTACTGCACCGAGGAGGGGAGCATGAAATTTCTCCGCAATATCGTGCTGCTTCCAGGATGCGGACAATTTCTGCCCGAGGCTTCCTTCCTCGCGCGGCCCGCGACCGGCGACAAGCCAATCGGGATGGTGCTCACTTCAACCGTTGCCAAAGGCGTGGGCCACACGACGCAGGTTTGCGTCATGCCCGGTCATCAACACCGCGGCGTGGGCCGATTGCTGATGGAGCGGTCGGTCGAAGCGCTGCTTCAACGCAGCTATCAGGCTCTCTCGCTTACGGTGACCGCTAGCAACCGCGGCGCCGTTGAACTCTACGAGCGGCTCGGCTTTCGCACGGCGAAAACATTCTCCGCAGGCGTCTGGCAAGCGTAGAGCGATAGGATTGAAGGTCCAATCCTCCGACCAACAGGACGGGCCGAGGATTGTGCCTAATGACGCTTTGTGGGTGGATCATTTCTTCGCGCGGTCCTTCAGCAGGCCCTTCAGTTCGTCCATGAATTCCTTCACGTCCTTGAAATCCAGATAGACGCTGGCGAAGCGCACGTACGCGACCTTATCGAGCTTCTTAAGATGTCCCATCAGCAGCTCACCGATTTGCGCCGTGGTGCGCTCGCGGTCAGGGGCTTCGCTGACGAACGCCTCCGCCTCATCGACGATCCCCTCCAGCTTGTTTACCGCGACGGGGCGCTTTTCGCATGCCTTCAGCAAGCCCTGCAAGAGTTTCTGGCGATCGAATTTTTCCCGGCGGCCATCTTTCTTGATAACCATGTATGGGATTTCGTCAATGCGCTCGTAGGTGGTGAAGCGGCGATTGCACTTCAAGCATTCGCGGCGGCGGCGGATCAGATCACCCACGCGCGCCTCGCGCGAATCCACGACTTTGTCGTCCAAGTGGCCGCAGAACGGGCACTTCACCGCAGGGGTTCCTTCGATTGAGCGGTTGCTGGGGAGGACGGACGTGGAACCGGCGCGCGCTCCGCCGGAGATTCGGGCGCCGCTAGCGATTGCAAGGACGCGTTCTCCGCCTCGGCTAGCAGTACCGCTTCGCCAGTCCGCTCACTTTCGCGCGCCATGCGGCGCAACTCACCCATCGACCAGCCCTCCCGGAAAAGCAGCGGCAGGCCAATGATGCAGCAGCCCGCGAATCCAAGCAGCCACAAAACAATCGATGCGACCGCCGCAGGCTCCTTTTCTACTCCAAGAAGCAGCGTGAACACAACAAAGGTGGCCGCCTGCGCGCCTCCGCCCACTGCTGGAAACTGCACCGCCGAGCCGGCAAGGCCGAACGCGAGCACGAGCACGATTGCTCCGAAGCCGAGCGCCGCGAGCGATCCCGGGAACGCGCGAATGGCGAAAACATACGCGAGCCAAACCAGCGCCCAGTGGGCCGCTGTGTAAAACGTCAGCACGCCGAGATCGGCTCCGGTGCGAATACCGCGCAGCCCGTCGCTGAAACCCTCGAGCAGGACCGCCACTTTTTCGCGCCAGCCGGTGCGCCAAGACTCCCGCTGTAATTTGCGCGCCAGCCAAGCCGCGCCGCGATACCGGAAGTAGATCAGGAATCCGACCGCCGCCAAAAGAAATGCGAGCAGCAAAATTCCCGCCGAGCGCGCCACATCCATCAGCACGGCGCCGTGCGCGTCAACAGACCGGTTTTCGAACGAGAGCAGCGCAAGCCCGGCGAGCAGCGCCGTTGCCGCCACGTCGAACACGCGCTCCAGCACGTAAACGCCGAACATGCCCGGCATCGAGACCGAATCCTTCCGCGCGATCAGCACGGGACGGATCGGCTCGCCCGCCCGGCCTAGCAGAAAAATGCAAGAGAACCCCATCAGAGTTGCGCTGAACACGTTGCCGAAGCGCATCTTGCCAAAAGAGCGCGAAAATCGCAGCCAGCGCAAGGAACGAACCGCATAGCAGCCATAGAAAGTTGCTAGCGAGAGGAACAGCAGTTCCCATCTGGCGTGAGCGAGCGAGGCGCCCACCGTATTCCACTGAAATCCCTGCAGCGAGATCGAATTGCGGAATCTATAGAGGAAAAATCCCAGGGCCAGCAGCGCGAGCAGCAGCACCAGGTACTTGCGCGATCTTCGAAGCATCTGCTTCGAACCGTAGCAGTCCCCCGGCGAAAGTGTCAAGCAGCGCGGTAAAAGCTGTGTCAAAACTTATTAGAAATGTCCTGAGCCTCGCATCAAGCTGCCGCCAAGAGGCGCCGTTTGTACGCGCGGAGGGATGGCGTCACGCCCGCCATCCCTCGGAATCAAATTTACCTGAATATCAAAAGCCGCCAGTCATCCCTTGCTGCACTCGCAGTGGACGTTATCGTCAGGCTTGCCTTGATGCGTCGGATGGCGGTTCGCCGTCCATTCCTTCCATCCCACGTTCATTTCCTTAACGTAAAAGCCAAGCTCCGCTAACTGCAGAGCTGCCATCGCCGAGAGCTGTCAATCGTGGCCCCAGCAATACGTAACGATCTCCTTGCCCTTCGGCAGGGTCGTCGCCGCTCGCGCGATATCATCGAGCGTGAAGCACCACGCGCCGGGAATATGTCCGTTCGCGTAGGCTTCCTTCCCTCGCGTGTCGAGCAGCACGAAGTTGAATGGTATTTCCCCTTGTACTGCCTTCAGCACGTCGTTGCGTTGCTTTTCGGCTTTGAGCTTCGCGGCGAAGTAGTCCCGGTTCGCGCGAATCTCGTTCGGACTAAATGCGGGAGTTGCCATGGTCCCCTCCTAGAGCCTCTCCTGTATCCGATGCGGCCCCGGTCGTTCGGTTGCGCATCGCATTTGAGCTGCAGGAGAGTTGTACCCCGAAAGGCCGAGGCGCAAGGTCAAGCCGGTTTGGGCGATAACCTTCGCGCGAAGCGCCGTAAGCGATAATCTATTCAGCGGAGACCAAAATGACTCACGACGTAGCACACGAGGGAAATCTTCCTGGCAGAGGAGCACCGGCCGCCGAATCCGCGAAACTCGCAAGTAAAGTTCCCGAACCGTGGCTGCGCGGCTCGCTGGCTGACGTTCCCGTACTTGCACGGGCCGTCTTGCACGCTCTCGCGCTTGCCGAGGAAGATATTGAAAAGTGGTGCGCCGATCTAAGTGGCGAAGAGCTAAACGCGCGGCCTGCGGACGTCGCGCCCGTCGCATTTCATTTGCGCCACATCGTCCGCAGCGCCGATCGCCTACTTACCTACGCCGAAGGCCGTCAGCTGTCGCCGGAACAAATCGCCTCTCTAAAAACGGAGCTCGACGCAGGAGCAGATAGGGACGAGTTATTCGAGGAATTTAGCGCAGGTATCCGGAGCGCGGTGGCCCGTGTGCGTGGATTCGCTCCCAGGCAGTTCGACGAACCTCGAAAAGTAGGAAAGCTTCAACTGCCCACCACAGTTGGCAGCCTGCTGATCCACGTAGGCGAGCACACGCAGCGTCACGTTGGACAGGCGATCACCACGAGTAAGATCGTTATCGCCCGCCGCTGATCGCGCTTGACCATCTTGCGTCGCGCGTTAATCCGCGAATGCTGGCCTAGCAGCGCTCGCGAACCGTGGGTACCTGCTGAGCCACTCGCGGCCGCGCCTTGGGCTGCCCATGGAACTGCGCCGCTTCGGTCGATCCCTTCAGTGCCACGGTCGAAGCCGTGCCGTCGGTGATGATGTGCTGCACGGAATCGAAGTATCCAGTGCCGACGAATTGCTGGTGCTTCACGGCGGCGTAGCCAAAATCGTGCTCGTTCTCAAATTCGTGATCTTGCAATTGGCAATAGGCCGCCATGCCACGCTCTTTGTACCCTCGGGCCAGCTCGAACATGGAATGATTGAGCGCGTGAAAACCTGCGAGCGTGATGAACTGGAATTTGTAGCCCATGGCCGCGAGCTCGCGCTGAAAATTCGCGATCGTCTGATCGTCCAGATTCTTGCGCCAGTTGAACGACGGCGAGCAATTGTAGGCAAGCAGTTTGCCCGGGAATTTCGCGTGGATGCGTTCCGCGAAAATCCGCGCCTCGCGCAGATCCGGCGTCGAAGTTTCGCACCACAGCATCTCCGCGTAAGGTGCGTAGCTTAAGCCGCGCGCGATGGCGGCTTCCAGGCCGTGGCGCACGTAAAAAAATCCTTCCGAGCTGCGCTCGCCGGTGATGAACTCCCGGTCGCGTTCGTCGATATCGCTGGTCAATAGCGTGGCGCTGTCTGCATCCGTCCGCGCGACCACCAGCGTCGGCACGCCCATCACGTCCGCTGCCAGACGCGCCGCAACCAACTTGTGAATCGCTTCCGACGTCGGGACCAGCACTTTGCCGCCCAAGTGCCCACACTTCTTTGCAGACGATAACTGATCCTCGAAGTGCACGCCCGCCGCGCCCGATTCGATCATGCCCTTCATCAGCTCGAACGCGTTCAGGTTCCCGCCGAATCCCGCTTCGGCGTCCGCCACCATCGGCGCGAGCCAGTACGTCGAATGATCCCCCTCGGCATGGCGAATCTGGTCTGCGCGCACCAGCGCCCGATTGATTCGCCGCACCAATGACGGAACGCTGTTCGCCGGATACAAGCTTTGGTCAGGATAGGTTTCCGCGGCGTCGTTCGCGTCCGCGGCCACTTGCCAGCCGCTCACGTAAATGGCTTTCAGACCAGCCGCCACCATCTGCACGGCCTGGTTTCCGCTCATCGCGCCCAGCGCCGCCACGTGCGATTCCGAATGCAGCAAGCTCCACAGCCGCTCCGCACCTAAGCGGGCCAAAGAGTGCTCGATGTGAACAGAACCCCGCAGTTGCTCCACGTCTTCGGACTTGTATGGACGCGAAATGCCGGCCCATCGTGGATTTGTCTTCCAATCCGTGCCTAAATCCGCGGGTTTCCCGTTGCCACTATTCGACATCGACCTGCCCTCCTGTGCGGCGCTATCTCTGCGAGTGGGTACACGAACGCACGCTTCTCTGGATCGAGCCAAACAAATCGAGACTTACATCCAGTCATTTTAACCTGAACGCCACCGGCGCGAAAGCCCGTTCGCGCGCGCAAAACTTCCGCCTTTCCGACGCTCCAGTTCGCCTGGTGTTCGTTATAGGACTGCAATCTAATTTCGCAATAGACGTATAATCCGTAACGTGACCATCGAAGGTAATTGCCCGGAATGCGAAGCGATCCTGAGGGAATTAGCCCCTGCGGACAGAGCTGCTTTGGAGGCGGAAGCGCGCGGTGCCCGCGAACTGCTCGCCGCTCTCCAATCCGCGGATGGAGAGGGCCTCCAAGACCTTCTTTGGAAGTACGCTTTCCCTCCACGGCGCCAAAGTCTGGCCGCCCTCCCGAGCTATTCTCTGCCTCAGTTCCGCCGCCTCTGGATTCATCGTGCCTGCACTGGCCACTGGCCGGTTTCTCGTCGATAATCGCCAACAGAAATCTAGTCCTCAGATTGTCCTATAGGGAGAAAAGACGCCCGTCGGGATCCAGTCTTAATCGGAAAGAGTTAAGCTGTGTGGTGAAGCTAGCTCTCTCCCCCTTGGTGGCCCGTCAGCTTTTCCGCGCCACAATCGCAGGCGAATGCGATCCAATATCGATGGTCGTGACTTCGCCAAATCCCGCCTCGCCGAGCCAATTCCGGTATTCCGGCAGCGTGTACGTGCTGCCTGTGGCCGTGTTGACCAGCATGTTGAGAGCGAATATCAGCGCGAAGGGAGGCCCGGTGCGCTCGTCGTTTGGAATCATGTCGATGATCGCCAGCAGCCCGCCCGGTTTCAGCAGCTCAAAGCACTTCCGGAAAATTGTCCGCGACCCTGCTTCTCCCTCCGAGTGAACGATATTACCCAGCAAAATCAACCCGCAAGATTCCGCTGGAAGTTGGACCTGTTTGATATCGCCCGGCGCAAAGCGGTAGCGTCCCAGCAATCCCTCCTGCTCGACGTATCCTCGCGTCACAGTCTCGAGGACCTTCGGATAGTCGTTGCCTATGATCTGCGCGGTCGGCTCGGTCTGCGCGAAGCGGATACCCCAGATTCCGCTGCCGCACGCCACGTCCAGAACCACGGGGTTTTTCAACGTCCTCGGACGCAGCGCTTCGGCCAGCTTTAGCGCCGGCTCAGCGTTCGAGACGTGCAGCCAGCGAACCAGCGCCGGGAAAAACTCTTCCGCCGCTTTCCGCTCCTCCACCGCGGCGTACGGTTTACCTGTGCGGATGCTGTCGCCCAGTTGCTCCCATGACTTTAGTAATTGCGTATGCGCCTGGACCAGAGCCGCTCCGATGTACGCAGGCTTGCCTTTGACCAGATAGCTTTCGGAAAGCGGAGTCAGCGCATATCGTTCGCCCTCTTTGCTCAACAGGCCGAGCGGAACCAGCGCATCCAGCAACATGGGCAATCCGCGCGCGCTGTATCCGGTCGCGTCCACCAATTCGGCCGCCGTTTTCGCGCCTGATGCCAACGGCGAAAACACGCCCAACTCGAGCGCCGTCAGCAGAATTCGCGACGCGGCGAACGAAAACTGAATCTGCATCAGCGCGGCAGCGTCCGTAGCAGGCCGCTCCCCGGTCGTAGCAGTGGAACCCGCAGGTGCGCTCATATTTCCTCCAATTCACGATTCTGCGTGCATTACTAAAGTGACGCGCGATCCGCGATGGTTTGCGGCGCCGCCCCAAATCTATTGCACGAGCTTTTCTGGTTCGGTGTGCTCGCGCCACATTAGCAAAGCTCGATGCAGCGTCATTCCACTCTGCACATGCAATACAAAAACTGCTGAATCTTTCCCGCCGGCGTGCGATGGATCTCTTCACGGCTTTCCACTGGACGAAAATGCGCGCCAAACTGATCGTGCAGATGCTCCGCGTCGTAGCGCATAACATCGAGACCGCTACACCTCACTGGCCCCTCGGGGCCAAACGTGCCGACGATCACATGCCCGCCCGGCTTCACCGCCCGCGCTACGTTTCTCACGTATGCGGCCCGCTGCTCCGGCGCGGTCAGAAAATGGAAAACGGCCCGGTCATGCCACACGTCGTAGGTGCCGCGCTCGAATTCCGCCGCCGTCACGTCCCCTGCCATCCATCGCACGCGCGAAGAGGCCGCGCCTACCCGCTTCTTGCTCTCCACGAGCGCTGTCTCGGAGATATCGAGCACCGTCACGCGATCGTACCCGCTCGCCAGCAAATCATCCACCAGCGTCGATTCCCCGCCGCCAACGTCAATGATCGCCGTATCGTGCCCACCTGCCACTCGCTCGATCATCTCGAGCGACGTCTCCAGGTGCGGCTTGTACCAACTCACGCCATCCGGCGGCAGCCGCCGATAAATATCCTCCCAATGTGCCTTCGTCTCGGCTTTGCTCATCGCCAGACTCCTTCCCAGCCTTAGCCGAGAGACGATTACTTCGCTGGCTTCACCGATTCGACCTGCAAATCATTCCCGTGCATCGTGCCGCTCACGGTCACTTTCTGCGCCGCGTATTTGTTCAGCTCCGCCGAATGCCCGCGTAGCTCGATCACCTTGCCTCCCACAACCAGCCCATACGCGCTGCCACCTTTAACGCACGTCCGGACGCATTCCGCGTCGGTCCCATTCCCTTTCATCAAACTGTGCGATTTGCCGCACGCCATGTCCGTCACAACGCCAGTGAGTGTCCTCGTGGCGCTGTCCGCTCGCGTGCACAATGCAATCCCGCACGCCATGGCCAATACGACGATCATCTCTGTTCCCCGCCACGCCCATGTCTTCATGATCGCTCCTCTCAAAGAAGCTCGCCGATACTACTCTCATTGGAATCGGGCCTGCCGCTAGCATCCTTTGCCGGATTCTATCGCAATGAACGCAATCCGGGAGGCGAGCACCGTCCCGCAATAAGGACAGGCCGCTAAACATCCAACTTTTGCGCATTGCCTCCCTTGGAACCGTCGTCCTCTCAATTACTTACGCTCCCGGCGGACAGGACAACTCGACCTGTCCTTCAACTGTACCTCGGACCAGGTGCATTCGCGCTTCGCTTTGCTATGCTACCTCTGCCATGAACTATAGGCTCGCAAAACTCGGCGTAGAACGAGGGGCAAAGCAAGCCGACCACTTTCTGCCGCGCTATGGCTCCGTTAACCGTTTTCGCCCTCCGTACCCACCCGAAGCTTGCCGCTTTTGGCGCGTGTCGGACCGGCGCACCCCGAAACCTAATAGCGAAAATGTCTCACGTAGCAGCCCCTCCAAGGCCCTTGTTTTCAGCAACATGCGATTTTCTAATAGCGAACCAATCGCCCGACGGGCACGCGGTCGCGTTCCGCCAACATTAATAATTATCCCAGCGAAGCGAATCCCTGTGCGCTCCGAGGCGCACATCACGAGCCGCGTTGCGAACGGCGCGGCGGCGTCAGCTTTCGCATTATGCCGCAGCGCTACGCCCGCTTACCGGCGCTTTCGCCTTCAACAACCTGATGAACTCGCGCATCCACGCCGGATGATCGGGCCACGCGCGAGCCGAAACCATCGCTCCATCAATTACGGCCTCCGAATTGACGAACTCCGCGCCCGCCGCGCGGACGTCTGGCTCAAGCGCCGGATATGCGGCAGTTTTGCGGCCCTTCAAAACACCCGCAGTCACCAGCACAAGCGCAGCGTGGCAAATCTGCGCGACTGGTTTTTCTTGTTTGAAGAACGCCTGAATGATTCGCTTGCAATCCGCGTCGTTGCGGATGTATTCCGGCGCGCGACCGCCGGGAATTATCAGCGCGGCATAATCGCCCGGATTCACGTCCGTGAACGCAAGGTCGGCGTCCCATCTGTAGCCAGCTTTCTCCGTATAAGTGTCAAAGCCCGGCTCGAAATCGTGAACGACGAAGTGCAGCTTCTTCTTGCTCGGCGCGGCGATCTGGACGTCGTAGCCCTCCTCGCGCAGCCTCTGGTATGGATATATCACTTCGAGCGACTCAGCCGCGTCACCAGTCACAATCAGAACCTTTGGTGCTGCCATGTAATCCCCTCCTGTATTTGCGAACAGTCGCGCAGCGTGCGCGCAGTTCGCCAATTTCGGCAGACGTATAGAGACGACGACCATGATGAGCGACGAAGCGCGCTAAATCCAGAGCCACTTTTCTGGCGAGGTTGTGCTTAGGCCGGACGAACCGGCGATCTCTTGTTTACGGTCTTCGCCCGAGTCTCGGGATCAGGGGCGTTCGGAACGGGATTTGAATCATATCCCGTATTGCTGGCACGGCTGCAAACATGGTTTCCTGCATAAGCCGAACGGACGCTTAATCAAGTTCTTCGGCTACGAAGAATTTTTGACCGTCCGAACTGTGGCATTTCAGTCCAAGGGACTGAGAATGGCGGAGCCATAGGAGCACGATGATCCCACTTCAGGCAGTCGTTCAGGACGTTTGCTTTAGGCCTCCAATCAACATAATCGAATCTAGTTGGTACGCGGTACAAACGCTCCCGCGTCACGAGAAAGCGGTTACGGAACATCTGCAAAACGAAAATATAGACTGTCTTCTACCAGTGACCGTGCGAATTCACAAATGGAGCGACAGGAATCAGAGCGTCAGCCTTCCGTTGTTTCCGGGATACGCGTTCGTTCGGCTCAACGACTACCGCCGCGAGCGCATTCGCGTGCTTCGACGACCGGGAGTTGTGAGATTCGTTGGAAACAGCCAGGGCGCCATCCCGTTGGAAGACTACGAAATCGAACACATACGGCAACTGATGGAGAACAAAGTACGCTGCGAGCCGCACCCCTACCTGCAAGCCGGCCAGAAAGTGCGGATTCGCAATGGAGCCCTTAGAGGAGTGGAGGGTATTCTGCTGCGAGAGGCCGGCAAG
>JASHPG010000117.1 GCA_030038275.1 Candidatus Acidiferrales bacterium
CCTGGCAGCTATTCTGCGCCGCCCCCGGAATGAAAACGTAATCGTAGCCGGCGATGCCATCCATCCAAGCGGTGCCCTGGATGGGAGCTTGTGTCGAGCCAATCACCGGAAATTGCGAAAGATCGAGCGTGTCGCCTCCGATTGAATAATTTCCGGATGCCTCTACCGTTCCAGAGACGTGGATGCGCTTGCCGTCATCCCACGTATCCACAAGCGTGAAACTGAGTGCCATGTTTCCTCCTTAAACTTTGCCTCGTGATGAGTGACTCATGAATAGTGGTGTGCTGGTTGTTGCTACAGGCGTGTAATCCAGAGGCGCTCGCGGCTGCGTTCAGTAAGGCGGGCATGACCTCAGCGCGCGAATCGTTGGTCACAGATGACTTCGCTTTTGCTATGATGGCCGTCTTTGTGACGCGATGGGTTTGACACAACCCTGACGATTGCCCGTGAATCCAACGAGGATTCTTGGCGCGAACTAGGCGCATCGCGGTGCAGACCGGTTTCTTGGCGCGCTCCGCTCTCAGGCAACAACGAGGGCATGCCGCGGTAAGCCCGTCGGCCAGATTTCATGCAGCTTTGAATTGCGAAGGAGAGCCTTTGCGGCGATTACTCGCTGTAGGTGCGTTAGCGGCATTCATAATTTTGGCTTTCGCGCTGACGGACGCGCCACTCACCGCCCACGCCGCCTCGAATCCGGGCAATTTAACACTCGTAATAATCGGTAACCGCTACGATGGCTGCCCGCTCGGCCCAGCTTATACGTTTTGCGACCAGCCTCTGGGCACGGCGAGCCAGCCTGTGCCTTTCTTGATTCAAAGTTCGGTCCCGGTGACGGGCCTGGCCGTTTCTCTCCAGTCCATTTCGGGCCTGTTGGGAAGCTTTGCCGCGGGCGACTTCACAATCTCCGGTGATACCTGCACTGGCCACCTGGCTGCTGGCGCTCAATGCGAGGTCGATCTTGAGTTCTCACCAACGACGGTAGGTACGCGTGAAGCGGCTTTAGTGGTGACAGACGCTCAGAGTGACTCGCTGGCTGTTAACATCGAGGGCAAGGGCAACAATCTTGCGTTGCAGCCGCCGTACGGTTTGACGCCGGCTGTGCCTGACAACTCGTTCAATTTTGGTGGCCAGCCGGTGAATCAAGCCAGTCCCCCGCAGAGCTTGACTGTAACGGCTGGCGCCGCGGTGACACAGGTTCATCTATCCCTTGCGGCAATTCCGGGACTGGAATCGGAATTCGCGAACGGCGGAGCCGATTTCGCTGAATCCGATAATTGCGGTGGGCTCGCAGCGGGTGCCACCTGCACAGCAAGCGTCGAATTCACACCAACCACCGTCGGGTTGCGCGCCGCCGCTCTGACGGCGACCGACGCCGAAGGCGATACCACCACACTCTACGTCGCCGGGTACGGCAATAACGGGCGAGGCGGCACTACCGAAGCTGGCGGACTGTTTCTCTCTTTCGTAATGCCTGGCGCGAATACGGCTACATGCGCGAGGACAAACTACTTTGGGTTTTGCAACGAGCCGGTGGGCGGTGTTTCCCCCGTGACGGCGACGTTCACGATGCAAAACGCTTCCGGCACGCAGATTACCGGCCTGTCCGTACCGAAAGGCTCGGTGATCGCGCAGGGGGCGACAGCGCCTGATTTCACCGTACAGAACACATCGTGCGCCTCCGTGCTGCCCGCGAACGCGTCGTGTAGCATCACCGTCGCATTCACGCCAACGACCACCGGCCTGCGCCAGGGCGCGATAGTCATCACCGACGCGCAGGGTGATGTGGCCACGGTGAATCTCGCCGGCTATGGCGACGACTACAGTATTGCGGCGCAGTTGCCTACAGAGGTTTCAGTCATCCCCGGCGGCACGGCCAGCTTCAACGCGACGCTCACTCCAGACAATGTGCTGGGCATGAATGGCGAGCAAGTGACATTCGTCTGTCCCAACGATTTGCCGGCGAATACTAGCTGCGTTGCGACGCCATGCCCCGCGACGATCACGCCGGGAATGCCCGTCAGCGTCAAGGTCACGCTGATCACGTCTTCCGCGACCGTTGTGACTCCCGTACCGAGCTCGGGATGTTCGTCCTATGGGCCGTCGCAAGCTGCACAGATTGGCGCACCACCGGGCCAACAGTCGCCGCAATCTGCCGCAGGTGGCAGCTTTGTCAGAGGGGCGCCGGCTTTCCCCGACGTGTGGGTACTCGCCGCGCTGGGTGCGATCAGCTTATTTATCGTAGTTTTCGCCCTGCCAGACGCCAAGGGATGCCGCAGGCGAGCAGCCGTAGTCATCATGTCCGCAGGATTGACGGCCGCGATTCTCACCGGCTGCCATCATCACTCGGCCGCAGTCACGACAGCCACGCCGACCGGCGCGACCACGTTGACCGTGCTGGGAAACGCAACGGACGCGAGCGGAAACTCCCTCAACGCGTCGCGCACGTTTCAGGTAACGCTCGACGTTGTGACGAAGTAGCGTCCGCGCCAAGCTGCGATATCGCGGAATTCGGCCGCGCTGTTGGCGCGCGTCTTTCCTACAAATAAATCGTCCGGCGGTGATAGCTGTACGGCATGCGCCGGCGGCCTTTAACCTGTTCCGGGCGTACGTACCGCTCGATCAAATTCTCTGTGGCCATCTCAGCCGCGCCGAACAAGTCCTGCGCCAGCGCCCGCGCGCCACGTGAACGGGCCGCCAAAGCAGCCGTTGCGAAAGCCAGGGGATCGGTGGCGGTTCGAATCTGGACGGGATCCGTGCCTAGCGTCAGCTCCGGCAATGCTTTTTCATATCGAATGCGAACGGTGATCGCCTGTGTCGCGCCAATCAGATTTACCGTGTCCTCGCGCCATTCCCAAAGCCGCAAATACGTGCTTGGCTGCAGGTTGAGCATGCCGCCACCGCTGGTGAACTTTTCCATCGGCACAAAAACGTCCGTGGTGTTAGCCGTGGCGCGCTCCCATAGCATGTGAGGGCACATGCAATCTGTCGGAAGGCGCGGGCTGGATGTATCGCTGATTTCCGTCTGCGTCACGCCCGTGGTGGGATCGAGCTCCAAATCCAGGTCCTGCTGTTCGACAAGCACGCTGACGCCGGCCTCGGCCAGTTCGCGCTGCAAGCCGCGATAGGCGGAATTGAGCAGCGGCATTAGCAGCGTGTCGGTGAAAACGACGCCCGCCGTGTCGTTGACTAGCGAACGCGCCAAATTGAGGGCATCTTCAGCCTGCGAATACGCAGTGGTGAGTACAACAGGCATAACGGCCTCCGGGAAAAAGTCTTAATGGCGCTGAAAGTCGGTGCTGTTTCGGCTAGTCTTGCAGACACGGTCCGGGCATCAGGCTAATGCAGGACGATGGCTGGCAGGCCGTAGCCGCTATAGGTGGCACCAGCGGCAGGAACCGAGATCGGGAACGTCATCGCGCCACTGGAGCTAGTGGAACTCGAAGTGGCGCTCGATAGCGCCAGAGGCGCGGTGCCGCTGTAGGCGATCTTTGCGGTTGCGGCGCTTCCCGTGAACGCGAAGATGTAGGCTCCGTTGCTGAGCGTGACCGTTCCCTGCGAACACGCCTGATCGCTGGTGCCGCCCGCCGTCAGATTGACGGCTGCCACCGAGCACTTCACGTCGCCAGAAAGATCGGTGATCGCCCAACTGTAATAATCGCTGGTGCTGGCGTCGGCGGTGGAAACGTCCACCGCGATTTTCGAAAATTGCACGTTCGGCAGATAAATCACCGACGTATTGACCGCGTTCGCCGCGCTGGGCGATTCACCGCCAACTACGCTGCCCATCGAAAATCGCGTAAGGAGCGAAGAACACGGCGCACCGGAATCCTGCACATTGGTTCCGGTAAAATTCGCGCAATCGTTTGCCGCGGGACTGCCGTTCGTAAGAGTCGTCGGCAAGGCGCTGGGGCCAACGGTCAGCGCGCCGTCCACAGCCAAATTGCCATAGATCGTGGGATTGCCGCTGTCTGGCACATGGGCCGCCAGTGGGACGTTCGTGCTAACTGGGCCTTGGCTCAACACCGCGTCATCGACGTAGATCACATTCGGATTCGCCGCCGTATTTTCCAGAATAAACACGCGCATCGAGTGCGCGATGGTCGATGAGCTTCCGTAGGAATTCGGCACGTGAAACGTGATGGCAAAATTGCGCGTCGGGGTCCACGTGTTCGCGGACGCGACCTGCCAATCCGCTCCGGTGACGTTGCAGTCGCAGGTTATGCCGTTGTTGTAGGTCAAAGAGGCGTTCGTGCTCTGCCAGTTTGCGCCCGTCCCGGCGAGGGACGAAATACCGGCGTAGTTCGCGGGCGTCAGCACGCGCGCGTTCGTGGCAACGGACGTGATGCGATCGGCCTCCGTGCAATTCGCGTCCGAATAGAATCGGAAACCTGGACGAAAATTAATCGATGTGCTCGCCGCAGCGATGCGGAAGGCCAGCGTGTAATTCAAGGTGGAGTCCACCTGGATGCACGCGGAGTTGATTCCTAGGCCGGCCGTGGCGTTGTCGCCGATCGCCACGTTGTAGCTTCCTTGCGTGGTAGAATCGGCCGGCGCGCTGGCGCTCGACTGCCTCGCGTAAATTCCGCTCCCGGGCTGATTGACGTTCGTTCCGCTCACTCCTCCCCAGTAATCAAGCGACGCCGAGCTCTGCCAGCCCTCGAAGCCCGCGTTGCCTAGCAGATTGGGACCAGACAAGTCGTTCATGCCGAAATGCATTGAGGGGAGCCAGTTGTGCCCATTATTGTCGATAGCCACCATGGCGGACGCGGGTTCGTTGGGCTTCACCGAAGTGTTTGACGAGATCGAAATGTACGGATCCAACAGGTGAATGCCAACGGCGCTGCCATCCGACGGGAATTGGAAGCAGTTATAAACGTTTTCGCACCGGTTGTTCGGGCCAATTACGGTGCTCTGCGCATTCACGATGTTGAAGCATATCTGACCGAACGACGCCGATGCCGCCTCGCAATCGTTCCCGTAGAATTCGTCGTTGTTCGGGTAATTTCCGTTGGTGTCTTTCGCCAGCGCGAACCCGATCGTTCCAGTGTTTTCCGCCGGCAGATAGCAGGAGTTTTGTTCCATCACAA
Organism: Candidatus Acidiferrales bacterium; assembly: GCA_030038275.1. Lineage (GTDB taxonomy): Bacteria > Acidobacteriota > Terriglobia > Acidiferrales > UBA7541 > Palsa-295. The sequence goes on from JASHPG010000117.1 coordinate 5,088, forward strand.
TCGAGTTGAATACGCCGGCGAGAGACAAGCACGCGTCGTTCTGGCTCTGCGGATCGAATTCGTTGTGCTTGATCAAGGTGTTCGTCGAATCTTCGTCGCCAGTGGACGTGTTGCCGTAAATTCCGTACGAGCTACCGCCTGTTCCCAGAACGAATCGGTTGTTTTCGAGATCGGCGTGCCCGATGCTGGTCAGGTTAACGACGGTCGAGTTCGCGCCGTTCGCCTGCAAGTACATGTTCTGAATGTGAATCCAGTCCACGTTGCGCGTGGCGGCATTCGGATTGTCCGCTACGGTACAACCAGGCAGCCCGCAGGAGATGTAGCCGGAAGCGTCGGGACGCGGGACGGTACCCAATCCAGCTTCTTGATATCCCACCACGGCGGCACCGTCGCCCATGAACTCGATTGCGTCATGCGTCGTCGAGTCATTTACCGTAAGCTGAGCCGATCCCCACAAAAGCGCTGTGCCCGCTGGAACAGAGATGTGCGAAGTTGCAGTCAGCGAGCCGGTCAAGCCGCGAGCGTCGCAGACACCCGATGTAGTTGATGCAGCCGTCAAACACGCGTTGATTTTTGCGGCGGCATCCGTGCCGGAGAATCGCTCCGCTTTTTGCACCCCATTCAAGGAATTCACCGCGGCGCTGCCGTTAACGTCCAGATTATACTGCGGCGTGGTAGTGCCGATTCCCAGTGAGGTAGGCGTAAAACGGTCCACCGCCATCATGTTCGCGGCGGGTGGCTGCCCGTAGCCGCAGCAAAACATGTTGCTGCCCATATCCGTGAAAGTCGTCGTTCCGGCGGAGATGGAAACATTGTCGTAATAAGCCCCGTCGCCAGGCCACCCCGGTCCTGTGCTGCGCACTACGCAGTATCCAGGATTCGCCTCGGCTCCGCCCGCAGGTGCGTTCCAAGTAATCGTGACCGCGTCGTTCGGACTGGCAACCACAACCGGCCCCGAAACCAGCGAGGGGGCGGAAGCGTAGTTTGTGCCACTGGTACAAGTCGATGCGGTGCGTACCCAGTAGTAGTAGGTGCCCGGCGCGAGAGTGCCTCCCGTGGTCGGCGTCCCAGTGACGTTCGTTGGAGGCAGCGTTTTGGCGAAGCCCAAATCCAGGTCGCCGGTCGTGCTCTCCACCGCCTGCGCGTTGTAGCCGTAACTCGCGCCATCGCCGAAGAGAACTCCGGCGACGGGATCGATCGCCAGATTCGCGAATTGATTTCCCGCTTGCGTGAAGCGCACTCCCGGCCCATCCGAATCGCTGAACATCGAATCGGAGCGGAGCCGGTCATTGTTGTCATTCGTGTTTACGATGAAATCGTACCCATTGCGGTTCTCCACGATGCTGCCGCCCGCCGACTGGCCAGACGCGTTCACCACCGCATCGGTGCATGCGAAATCGCAGCCTTCCACGATCGCGTCCGTAAGCGTCCCTGCGGTCATCTTGATCGCGGCGCCGCCCGCGGAGGAGGAATGAATAATCGAAACTCCGCTCAGAGTCGCGCTCGGAATATTGAAATTGATGAGCGCACCACCACCGCTGCAATCGGCCATACCTACATGGTCGAGCGTAATCGCGGATATGTCTGTCACGATTCCTGACGAGGCCGAAAGGTTGAAGAAATCGCTGCCGCAATTCTCAAGCGTCACATCACGGAAAATGAAATTGCCTGCGACTTGGCTCGTGGTATTCGTCTGCCCCACATACTGCACGCCGCCACCGATCCAGATACTGTTCTGGAAATAAATAAGCCCCGTCGCGGCCGCGGGAGTAGTGGTGACGATCATCGCATCCGGAACGGTCCCACTTGCAGTCTGCAGGCATCCGCCGTTGAACCATACCCAAAGTGTGTTTGCCACTTCGAGCGCCGTGTTGTCCGCCATCCCGGTGGACCCCGCTACCAGGCAGGTATTCTGGAAGCGCGCGTTGCTACCAGAAACGAATACGGCTTGGTTGTGTCCAGCGATAAGCAGATTTTGGACGGTGACGCCATTTTGAGGATAGGCGAAAGAGAAAACCGGCGCAGCGCTCGGGTTTGCTCCGTTCTGAACCAAGATCTCGGTTTCTGGAGCGGAAATGAATTGCGCGCCGCTGGTCGAGCTCGATCCTTCGAGGTGAAGCAACGAGCATGTGGTGAAAATAGGAGATGTGGATGGGCTTTGCGTCTGCGAAACGAGGTAGAAGCCGGGCGGGAAAAACACCGTCGGATGGGTGGATGCGGCGCAAGCAGCGGTGATGGCGGCTTGAATCGCGGCGGTATCATCGGTCGCGCCGTCGCCTTTTGCGCCGTAGGCTGTGACATCGATACGCGGCCGCGGGCCTTGCACTGTCTCGTTTCCTGTGACGGTGAGAGAAGACGGATTAAAGGCACCTGGATTGAAATTTGCCGCGGTCAGAGTGCCGCTAACGTTGGCATTCCCCGCGACGCTCAGGTTGCCGCCGAGCGTCAAACTGAACGCGGAAATGTCGTTGCCTGCTCCAGATGACGACGTGTCAGCTGGAAGAATTACGTCGGGGTTGGTGATTGTGCCCGTGATGCCAGGGCCCGAAATCTGGACGACGTATCGCCCGGCTGGGGCGTAAAAGTGATAGTTGCCCAACCCATCCGCTTGAAATGGGTTCGGCGCGGCGACCGTAAGCGTGGCATCCGTATAGATGGTCGCCAGCGGAGAGCACGGCGTACCGGTGGCGCCTGCCTGGCACACTTGAATCGTGGCGTTCGCAACCGGATGGCCGGACGGACCGAAAACGATGTCGTCCTTCCGTGACCCCTGTGCCTTAGCCACTGGAGTTAGCGCCGCCAACCCCATCCCGCACAATGCGGCCATGGCGACCGTGAATAGCCGAGTTTTCCTCGAAGCGACACGACGCGGCCGCGCAAAAATCCTCGCGCCAATCCAATTGCGGCAGGTCTCGTAGCTCCAGGCATCCCTTTCGGTGCCGGGGACTTTGCTGCGAATCGCCATTTTCATCGTGCAGTTCCCTTCCATGAAATTTGACTCCCGGTCCGGCGTTCTCGCACGCGAGCGCACCCTCCGCGCCTGGGAAACTCTACAGGAGACCTGGAATCTAAAACGAGGCATTTAAGGCAGCCGGTGCCGCGCTGCTAGCGTTTGTGTCCACTAAGTTCAGCAGGCTCGCTCGGCGCCACGACATCAGCATTTTTGGTGGGCAACATCTGTCCGGCAGCATGATGAAGTCCATGCTTCGCAGCCTTCTCGGAATCAAGGATGGCGTGGCAATGTTTGCAGATGGCAACGCCATTTTTTATTTTTTCGCCGCACGCAGGACATTCCATAGTGCGCGTCGGAACGTAAGCCCACTCCCGCTCCACTCCCAGCGCAATGGCCGCTCGGCGATGCATGTCGGAAATCTCCCGGAAGGAATGGCCCCGCGCCCAGAGTGTATCGCCTTCAGCAATCAACCGGTGATAATAGGCGTCGCGCCGAGCAGTGGCCGCCGCGAGTTCGTCGCTGTTCGGACGCGCCCCGGCGCACATGAAAACGCCATGGTCGTGCAAATCCTGCAGCAGGTCTTCGGCAATCTCGCGGGCTGAAATAACGAACGGGAACCGGCGGTTATCGCCCAGATCCAATGCATCGCCACGCGATGTGATCAGTAGTAGCGCGTATTCCTGCCCCTTTGCGCAGGCCGGAACGTGATAGACGCCATATGTGCGCGAGACGTACCAATCCTGATCGGAAACCGATGCGACGCTCACGGTTGCGGCCGTGTCAGACCTCCCGGCGGTGTCCCCCACGATATCCCGGCGATTTCCCATGCCACGAGCAACGGTCGATTGTCCTGCTGTGCCAAGCGATTCCATTTTTACTTGGTGTCCTTTCGGGTAAACGGCGAGTAGGTTAGGTGCTGTTACTTTCGCGACCGCGCGCACGCCACGCCATACGCTCCACGGTCAGAGATTGCCTGCGCGGGCCACGAATGTATTCCCGCCGAAGGCTGGCGCTGCGTCATCAAAGAGCGCATCCGCAACGCGGTCAAACGACAACTCGCGCTGGTCCTCCCGCGCGGCGAGTGCCGCGCGGCGTGCGCTTCGTGGTTGCCTCCGCGCCCATTCCACGGCGCGGACGATCCAGTCGCACGCGGCTGGCGAGAGCGGGATGAATTCCCCGTGTGTGCCAATGAGCGTGAAGCAGTGCTCGTACTCGCCGCGCGACGGATACGGGCCAAGTGCCGGAATCGCGATTCCGTCCTCAATTTCAGTAGTCTGCACGCGCCAGCTTTCCGGTGAGCCGTACGCTTCCGGCGGCATCCAACGTTCGATGTGCCAGCGGTCCTGCGGCAGGTATTTAGGCTCGCGCCGCAACTCGATCGCTTGGCGAACCACGTTTCCGTTCGCATCGCGGTCCGTCCAGCGTCCGCCGATCCATGACAGCCGCGAACCTCCCCAAACAACGCGGAAATTAGGCTCCCCCAAGCGGTTGAAGCCGCCCGCGCGCGCCACGCGTTGTTGAATAGACGCGGGCGTTTCGTGCGTTTCTCGAAGTACGCGAATCAAGGTGAGGTAAGCACAGACGCGTGCAGAGTGATAGAGGCTAACTTTCAGGAGTTACGCTAAAGAACGAAAGCGCGGACGAGCGATTCAGTTTCCGTGCTGGCCGGTCTTGCCGGATTCCTGCGACAAATCAGGATGTGCGGGCTGATCTTCGTGCGCCACGGGGTACTTCTGCTTGACCCAATCGAATATGCCGCCGTCCATGATTTTCACGTTGAAGTAGCCGTATTCGGCGAGCTGCGTAACGATGTCGCTGGTGTCGTGCGGGCAATCACCGTAGAAAATCAGAGTTTTGTCGCGCGGCAGATCGATGGGAAACTTCGAAATGCGCATCTGCCAAGGGTAGTTGATCGCGCCGGGAATGTGCTGGGCGGCATAGCCGCTTGCGGGCTGCGTATCCACAAGCACGAAGTTCGGATCTTTCTGCCGAATCAGCTTCAGCACGTCGGCCGGCTTGAGAACCGGCACCGGAGCGGTGGCGGCCATCGCCATCGCGGGATCGACCGGCCCATCAGCAGACTGCGCTGTCTGCATGGACTGCATAGTGTCCTGGGCTCGTACTGCCGAGGCGCTGAAACTTAGCGCGAACAGCACAGCTACGATTGCGACGGATGATTTCATGGCAGCCTCCGCGTCAATACCGAGCCGACGCTCCCTAGCTGCCGATGTTATCGCCGCGCGCCGCAGGCGTCAATCGGGAGGCGCCGCGCCCTTTCGATCTCGTAAAGGACGCGCCGCCACCCAGGTTAACTGGTCGATTTAGTACCCCGTCGGAATTGCCAGGTTGTCGATGTACGCGCCGCTGCGGGGCGACTCGTTCCACACCTGAAATCCAGTGACGAAGTAGAAGATGTACGCCGAAGCGAGTCCGCCGCTGGCCCCGTAAATCGGGAACACGGTTTGCCCACCCACGTCGTAGAAGTCGATATCCTGCATGACGGCGCGTCCCCAGTGCGACAAATCCAGGAAATCGACGCGCGTCTGATTCGCATTGATGCTCGACTTGATGGGCACGCCGGCCATCGTCTTCTCGCCCGTAAAGAGCAGGTCGAGGTCGCTGGCGCGGCCGCCCGCACCTTCCTTGATGATTTGGCTGATCGTCACGCCGAGCTGCTCCCACTGATGCTCCTGCTCGAGCGACGTGTACGCGATCAGTTTGCCGAGTTGATTGTTGCCCAACGATTTCCGCACCTTGTTGATCGCCAGGCGGACAGCGCCGGGCGTGAGCGCGGAGTTGTTGCCGTTGACGCGCGGCGTGGCCAGTTCGACGGGATACGTTGAGCGGTTCAGGTTGAGCCACGTGCCTGTGGTCGCGTTTGTCTGGTGATAGAGAATGCCGAAAAGCGACGTTGGCTGCGCGCCGGTGAGGCCGTCGTGTACGATCACGTCATTGGCGCTGGTGCCGCCGGGAAGCGAGTCCACCTGAAGCAGCGAATTGAACGGATCGACGAGCATGACGTTCGCCGAGCCGCGATTCGTGGTGAGGGTCGGATCGTACACCTGCACGGTTTGGTTGTAGTAGAAAAGCTGCGCGCCGGGCGGCTTGGCCATGGTGAACTGCGCGGCCACTCCCGCCGGCAAACCGCTGGTGGTGATCGAGCTGACGGTGCCGAGCACGCCGTTGCCGTTGGTCTGCATTACTTTGTCGAGGAACGAGCGGAACTGAGCCATCGCGTTTTTCACTTCACGCTTGGCGGCGTTCTCGATCGCCTTCTCGGGCGCATTCGACGCGTACTCCACCAACTTGGTGATTTCCACCGCGAAGCGAAAGAACACTGGAGTCACCTGCGCTACGTCGTACATCGTGCCGGAGCCGCGGCCCAGGTCGCCGCCGTCCATATTGGCGAGACCGGCCTTGCCTCCGGGACGGATTTGCAGCGGCAGGCGCATGTTGCGCGAGCTGACGCGTTCCACATCGCCCCGCTGTTGAATCATGGTCAGCAGCATGTCGTCCCGTTCGTAGAGAAGGGGCAGTTTGTCGCGGACCTTTTCGAGTTGCAGCGCAACGGATTGCGCATTTTGCATCTGTGCCATGTTGTTTGGTTCTCCTGTGGCGGGACGACGAGAGCTTAACGGCGCGGTTGTCATTCCGACGAGTTCCGGCGAGCGGAGCGCTGCCGGGACGACGAAGAATCTGCTGTTTGCGAGGCAAAGGCCGGGAAAGCAGATCCCTCACCGCCGTTCCCGGCTGAAGTCGTCGGGACGGGGTTTGACATCACGCGGCGAACGGCTGTGCGTCGCCGGGATTTGGTAATGCTGAGGTGTCCTTCACGGACGAGTGCTGCAAGGCAGAAATTACGACCTGCGGTACTCTGCGAACAGCTTACAGGTTTAAAATATCTGAATCGGACATGCGGCCGTAGTCGATGTCACGCGGGGCCAGCGAACGCCGGCCGCCATCGCCGCTGCGTCCCGAGCCCGCAATATCCACGCGATGCGCCGCGGTTCGCTGCCGCGCCAAACGATCCTGGTTCGCCGCGATGACCGTCGAAGTCCACTCGTTGAGTACTCGTTTCGCGATTCCCGGCAAGGCCTGACGGGCGCGGCCGGTAACGAGCGAAACAATCGCGCGCTGGTGGGCCGCGTCGAGGCTCCCAGATCGCAGCGCTTCGCGCATCTGCTGGGTGAGCTGGCGATTCGAGCCCAGGCTGGCGTCGAGTTCGCGGTAAATTTCACCGACAACGCGATTGCGCGCCGTTTTTGATACGCCTTCTGGCAGCAGCCGCTCAACTTGAGTTTCGATTGCGTCCAGCACGCCTTGCACGGTCGCTGCATTAGCGGCGTGGAGAAATTCCACTTGCGCTGGAGTTGGAGTTGACGGCCCTATCGGCGGGACCTGGTGTACGTTGGCAGCGGATCCCGGAGGCGTGTCCGCGCGGTTTGCGGCCAAGCTATTCATTGCTTTCGCCAGAGACGCAAATGCGTCCGGATCGAGCTTAGCCAGCGACTGGGCAAGCTTGGCATGTGCCTCAGCGCTGCGCGAGAAGAATAGCGCGTCCATGCGATTGAGATCATTGAGCAGCGCCGTAGCCGCGCGCGCCTCTTCCGGCGTCGCGAACGATTCGCGGTATGACCGCGCGTCCTGCCAAGCTTGCCGGAGTTCCGGAATCGAGTCGAGCGCGGATTGCATTCGTGCATCGGGCAGCGCGCCATTCGGCTGGTCGGTAGGTGCGAGAGGATCCTCGCTTTCTTCCATGAAAGCGTTAGCTTCGTTCTCGTCAGGGTTGGCGTTGGCATCGTGCAGCGAAGCACTCGCGCGGGGAGCGGAATCGCTTGTTCCGACGTCGAGAATCTCGTCGTCGCTTGCATTGCGCGGCAGTTGCGCGGGAGCTGTTCGCTGCGCCCTAGGCCGACTCCAATGTCCCGAAGACTCGGCCGTGTCGATTGCAGCGGGAAAAGCCTCGGGCGTGGAGGCCTGCCTCTGGCCCGTCATTGCAGCACTCATCTAAAACCTCCTCGAACTCGCGCTGATTCTCTGCCCCAATTACCGACGCTACTTGTCACGAGGCGCAACGGTTGGGCTGTGATGCCAGACGTTTACTTCCTATCCCGCGAAAAATCCCTGCGCTAAACCTAGTAAAATCAGCCCACAGGGGAGTTCACAAGCTCTAGTACCAACCCCGTCCCAAATCGGTACTACCGTACTATTTCGCACGTTGTCTACCCCTGCCAATATATGTCCGTCGCGCAAGCTACCAAAGAATCGGACCGAGACCGTAGTAGGAACGCGGTTGGGCCTCGAAACAGCGCAAACTTTCTGAGGGATCTAGCATGACCATCACCGCTGAACTCGCCGCAGACGCAAAGCCGAATTCCGAATCATCTGCAGCGCACGACCAGAGTAGCCCCGCGGAACGGCGACGGCGGCGGCGCGCCAAGATTTCCGCGCAAGTGCACCTGCGCGCAGTGAATTCTCCGGAGCCGTTCGAAGAGGTGTGCACCACGATCGACGTCTCGCGCGATGGCCTGCAGATCTCTGCCAGCCGCGCCGGTTATTGGAAGGGACAGCAACTTAGCGTTACCTTTCCCTTCTCCAGCGCGAGCTCCGCTCTGAACCAGGCGCAGCCGGCGGAAGTCGTGCGAGTGACGCAGATCCCCGGCGGCAAATTCACGATCGGTCTGCAATTCCTCTCTGCTCGCACCGAAATGCGGGGCGATCGCAAGACCGCTGCCGCGGCATTCGACCCGGCGAACGCGGACGCGCATTCCGCGGGGCACGCGCAGGCAGTACAGCACTCAGTTGTTTTGGCGGTCGAGCCGGATGCGCGCAGCGCCGAAACAATGCGCAACATGCTGCTGCAGGATGGCTATACGGTCATAACGGTCGCCACCGCGCAGGACGCTCTTGACATGCTCAAAACGACTGTGCCTTGCGTATTCATCGCCGAAGTGGAATGTGAGGACATGTCCGGCCACGATCTCTGCCTAATCATCAAGCGCAACGACCGGCTGCGCCGCGTGCCGGTAATTTTGCTCACGCGGTCCGCTCAGCCAGCAGACTATTCCGCCAGCCACGAAATGGGGGCGGTGGTCTGCATGGCCAAACCCTTCAAACCGGAGCGGCTCCAGCACGTTGTTCGCTTGGTGGCTCCGCCGCCAGCGCTGAACAACGCCTACGGAACTCCCAAATCCGGGAACAACATCGAGCGCTCGCTTTAGGAATTCGTCAGCTTCGAGACTTGCCGCACGCCCTTATTCAGCTCGGATTTTTTCCCTTGCAGCCCGAATCCGCCACGAGCAGACTAATTCCTGCCGCGTAGAGACGCTGTACGCACTAGGAGAACGTCATGCCGCTCAAGCACTTTCTGATCCAGGAATTCGATCGCGAAACCGCCAGTACGCGAAAAACGCTGGAGCGCGTTCCAGCCGCAAAATGGGACTGGAAGCCGCACCAGAAGTCCGGCACTCTAGGCTGGCTCGCCGGTCACGTTGCCACATTACCCGGTTTTGGCACTGCCATCATTCGCAAGCCCTCGCTGGAAATCGTGGGCGCGAATTTTCCGCGCGTGGAACGCCACGACATGCTTATCAACACATTCGACCGGTCCACCGAGGATACCCGCAACGCGCTTTCGGAGCTGGAAGATGCGCACCTCGAGCAGAATTGGACCCTGACGAACAACGGCGCTCCGATCTTCACCATGCCCCGGTATCATGCGTTGCGGTCCATGTGTTTGAACCACATCGTTCATCATCGCGCGCAGCTGACCGTCTATTTGCGCTTGCTCGACGTTGCCGTGCCCGCTCTTTATGGGCCGTCGGCCGACGAAACGGTGTTCTAGCCGACACGATCACGTGCAGGGCCGTGATACGATGTCGCGATGAGCAAAACCAGCGACAAGTTTGTTCTCGGCCTGCTGCAAATGCGTTCGAGCCGTAACGCCGCTGAAAATCTGTCGCGCGCGATCGACAACGTGCGCGAGGCGGCGAAGCGGGGTGCGCAGATCGTCTGCACCCACGAGCTTTTCCTGGGCGAGTATTTTTGCAGGACGGAAGATGCCGCGCTTTTCAATTCCGCCGAACCAATTCCCGGCCCCTCGACCGAAGCGCTGTCTAAAGCCGCGCGCGAAAATAATGTCGTCATCGTTGCTTCGATCTTCGAACGCCGCGCCGCGGGGCTTTATCACAATAGTTGCGCGGTAATCGACGTCGACGGGTCGTATCTGGGCAAATATCGCAAGATGCACATTCCAGATGACCCGCTCTACTACGAGAAATTCTATTTCACGCCCGGCGATCTTGGATTCCCCACGTTCGACACACGTTGCGGACGAATCGGCGTGCAGATATGCTGGGATCAGTGGTATCCCGAAGGCGCGCGCCTGATTTCTCTGGCTGGCGCGCAAGTGATTTTCTATCCCACCAGCATCGGCTGGCATCCGGCCGAAAAGGACGAGTTCGGCGCCGCGCAGTTGGATGCTTGGAAAACTATTCAACGCGGACACGCGATCGCCAATGGCGTGTTCGTCGCGGTAACGAATCGAGTGGGCTTCGAAGGCAATCCTGCACCTGGCGACGCAGGTATCGAATTTTGGGGCAGCTCGTTTGTGGCCGACCCGTTTGGCCGCGTGATCGCGGAAGCTTCTGCGAACAGCGACGAGATTCTGGTAGCCGAATGCGATCCCGCAAAAAGCGAGGACACGCGCCGGAACTGGCCTTTCCTGCGCGATCGACGCATCGACGCCTACCAGCCGATTCTCAACCGGTGGCTCAGCGAGTGACGATCCGATCAGGATCGCCATCCCGGGCGAGGCAGCGCGAGCGACGGATTTCGCCTCCCAACGGCCTCGCCGCTTCGAATTTCCGCATGCCCGCCGAATGGGAGCCGCACGAAGCCACTTGGCTCGCATGGCCCCACGAACGCACCGACTGGCCGGGTAAATTCGCGCCGATTCCATGGGCGTTCGCGGAAATCGTGCGCCATCTTGCGCGCGTGGAACGTGTTCTGCTGATCGTCGAAAACGCCGCCGCGGAACGCGAAGCAAAGAAAATCCTCCGCAAGTCCAGCGCCGAGCTTTCCTCGGTGCAGTTTCTGCAGGTTTCCACGGATCGCGGTTGGATGCGCGATTCCGGTCCGATCGCGGTTATAAGCGAAACGGGCGAGCGCACCCTACTGAACTTCTCGTTCAACGGCTGGGCGAAATATAGCGATCACAAGAAAGATGCGCGCCTGGTCGAACGCGCGAACCGAACGCTGAAGGAGCACATCCTGCAACCTGAGCATAAAGGCCGGCGCATGGTGCTCGAAGGCGGCTCCATCGACGTGAATGGTTGCGGTTCCCTGCTCACAACGGAAGAATGCTTGCTCAGCTCCATCCAGGAACGCAATCCTGGATTCACCAAAACCGATTACCAAGATATGTTCCGCCGCTACTTCGGCGCCACCAACGTGCTCTGGCTGCGCAATGGCATTGCGGGCGACGATACGCACGGGCACGTGGACGACCTAGCGCGCTTCGTCGATCCCTGCACGGTTCTTACTGTGGTCGAGGATGACCATGCCGAGGAGAACTACGAACCGCTTCAGGAAAATCTGGCGCTGCTCCGACGTATGCGCGATCAAGATGGCCATGAATTACGCGTAGAAACTTTGCCGATGCCCAAGCCGGTCTGGTTCGACGGCCAGCGTCTGCCCGCTAGCTACGCGAACTTTTACATCGCCAACAAGATCGTGCTCGTGCCCACTTTCAACGATCCTGCCGATCGCGTTGCGCTCGATATACTCGCATCGCTCTTCCCCGCCCGCGAAATCGTTCCTATCTATTGCCGCGACCTGGTCCTCGGCCTCGGCACCCTCCACTGTATGACCCAACAGTTCCCGGCGACGCAGAGCGATCGGTTATCGTGACCTACTCACGCTCCCACGCGCCGACCGTTACGTGCGACGCGGCGTGCGCGAAGGCGCCGCAGGCTGAGAAGCTATTGCCTGCGCCTGAGCTTGCCGCTGCTGCCTGAGCAAGTATTCCCGGTGGAACATGGCGTGCGCGCGGACGTTTGCGTAGCCCAGCGGAGCTTCGATCTTTGCCACCTGTCCGGCGTCGGATGAGAACCAGCGCATGCAAGCTTCCAGCTCGATTGCGTGGTTGTCGGCGAATTCATCGGGCATGATGCTGGGGAGTGTGAGTTCGATGTCAGCGCCGCTACCGAAACTATTGTCATTCCGAGCGGAGTCGCGCGTTGTTACGCGTTCGCCCGCAGCAGCGGGCACGCGCGACGCAGTGCGAGGAATCTGCTTTTGCCCTGCTGCCTCGGAGGGAACAGCAGATCCCTCACCGCCATCCGCAAAAGCAGCGGCTGGGTTCGGGACGGCAGCATCGGTGGCACCAGTGCGAGCCACGATCGGCGCTTCGGCTACGAGCTGCGCGATTTCGCGATACTGCTTCGTGCGCGATTCTTCGTCTGGAATCACCAGCTCTTCCAGCCCGATTAGCCGCTTCACCAACGCGAGATTTTCTGGATTGGAAAGCATTGCCTGAATTTGCGGATCGGGGCTGCCCATCAACTGCATCAGCACGGCACGCTGCTGAGCCCAGAGCGTCGGATACTGTTCATCCGTTTCCGGATAGCTGAAGAGATTGCCTTTCAGGTCGGCCAGGCGAATCCATTTCGATTCGAACGCCGCGCCAGCGCCCAGCAGCGTCACTTCCACGTCGTTCGGCCGGTTCCTGCGGAAGCAATCGACGGCCAGCAGCATCACGTCCGCATGGAAGAACTTCATCCGCCGCCAAACAAGCCCAATGCGCCCCATCGCTTGATCGCGGGCCATCGAGTAGCCCGCCGCGGTATCGTTGTTCGCCATCGAGCCGCCAAAAAGCGCTGGAAACGCGCCAGTAAGGAACTGCGCCACAGGCCCCATCAAATTCGCGGCGTGTTCGGCGAGATCGGGAGGCACGCTGGCAGCGTCCGGCTGAAAGAATCCAGAAGCAAGCGATTGTCCCGGCTTGGCTCGCGCCGGATAGTGCGCGCCCGGCTCGGCCGTCTGGCTCTGCAACGAATCGAAATCGAGCACTTCGCTATCCGCGTAAATGGGTGGGATGCCGTACTCGTACGTTTCAATCTGCAAATTCGAGAGTGTGTTGAAACGCTCCTGCACGCTTACTAGGCAATCGCCCAGCGCCGGACGCCCGCTCGACCCATCGCCCGGCAGCGCGTGCATCACGCGCCAGTGGTCGTCCATGTTCTCGTTGCGCGATTCACAATAGACGTCGCCTGCGAGCGCGACATACGCGCCATCGGGAAAGAGTTGCAGCAGTTCGTCGCGTAGGGATTTGTCATCTAGCGCGAAGAACGCCCACGGACGCAGCCATGTGCGCTGGAACGTGATCAGGTTGATGTTGAAGTCTCCGCCTTCGGTGAGCGGCCCTCCCTGCGATTGCGCCAACCGCGCCAGGCGCTCGTATTCCTGCATGCTCTGCGCCACCGGCGGCCCGATTTTGTCCGCGGCATGCGGATAAGCTGCCCGCAACCGCGCCATATGAACTTCCATGTTCCATTGCAGGTACGGATACTCGGCCATGTCGTTGGCCCACGGCGGAGTTTTTAGCTCCAGCCCTCCAACAATCGTGATCACTTCTTGGCCGTTCGGAACGCGAAGCCGCGTCTGCGCCGCGGGAACCGTGATCGTTTCGGCCGCGACAAAGTCCTCTTCCGTCAGCAGCGCGCCGCACTGCGAGCAACCCGCGAAACGGCCCTGTTTTTCATTCTGAGGGCTCTCGTTGCCCGAAGAATCTCTCTTCGAATCGGCCCCATCGTTGTTTTTGCCCGAACGAACTGCAGCCGTAGCCGCGCCGCACTGCGGACAAACGTACAAGTCTCCGCCGACGCGCACCGCGCGCATGCCAATCTCGGTTTCCGGGTGAAATCCAAATCGCTGCCCATCGACGACGAACCGCACGTATGCTCCGACTTTTCCGTCCGTCCACAGGTTGAACGCTTCATCGACCAGTAAGTTGCCGATACGGTTGTTTCGTTCGACGAGTCCAGCCACTTCCGTGGCGGCTTTCGCCGCGGCCACATCTTCTTCGGCCTGCGCTGATGAGGGGAAAAAGCGCACGCGCGGCACATCCTGCGAAAGCACGGCGATCAACGATAGTCCAAACGCCTGATAAATGTTCGTGACGAACTCGTAGCGGGGCAGGTCTTCGAGCGAGCTGTTGTCCATGATCTTCTGCTCGAAGGGCAAATGCCAGTTCTGGTCGCGCTCGTCCCACCAGAGGTATTGCAGGCCGCGCCAGAATTGGTGCGCCTGCTTCATTCTACGGATTTCCTGGCGGCGCGAAAGCTCCGATTCGGTGCCGAATTGAAATGCCAGCCGTCGCAGAGCTTCCTGCAGGCGTTCGGGCAACTGCTCGTTGTTTAGCCCGTATGGAGCCGCCTCGGAGCATGGTTCAGGACCGGAGATCGTGCGCGGACCTTCGATGGGCACAATGGCCGGGTCAGCAAGGCCCGTACCCGCCTGCTGCGCATCGGCCTGGGCTGGTGACGTCGCGATCGGTTGCATCGAATTATGCGTAGACATTCTCTTCTCGCTCGGAAGAAATGGGCGGTACATCCGGCTTGACTGAAGCTGGGGAAAAAAAGCTGCCGCTTGGACGGCTACTGAATCGTAAGAGAAGTTCCGTCGAGAGCAATCATGCCTGCAAGCGCGGCGCCGCGCTGATCGGACGGAAAGCCAAAGGTGCAATGTATGAAGCGCACGTTCTGCAGATCCAGCGGGCCGTCTTCGTAGCGCAATCGCGTGCCGATGAACGTCACGTTGTGCCAATGGATCCCGTCGAGTGTCTGGGATGCGCCGGCGATCATCAGATTCTCAACGCGCACGTTGTCTGAAAACTCGCGGCTTTCCGGAGGCAGCAGAATTTCGGACGTGTCCGGCATCAGCGACGCGTCGAGGAAAATCGCGTGCAACGACGCGGGATCGAGCAGCGTATTCCGCTCAAGTTCGCGAGGAGCCTCGATATCAACGTGTCCCGCAGGGAGCTTCAACTTGCCTCCCGTCGCCAACGGGTCACGCCCTGCGTCTGCCTGTGCGCCGTTTACGTAGCGAGCCGCGCCCGCTTGCTCCGCGCTACGTTCGACGTCTTCTTCCACATCCAATGCCAATTCGCTGTGCGGCGGGATCGTCTCCTGCCAGGATCGAAGGGCCGCCAATTCGACGCGCGCCTGCGTTACGTGCTGAAGTAAACGCCCCGCCGGCGTGTCCGGCGGCGTTGCTCGGGATGAAGCGGCCATGTCACTGGCGCCATCCGTCCGAGGCGCATCCGTATCAGGCTTGTCGGCGACGACTCCCGGGGCCAGCTCCGTCTTCAAAATGTCGTCGAGTTCACTGGACGCGCGAGCGAAGAAGTCGCTAGGCACGCTCGCTGAGCGTACGCGCATCGCTTCCATTTCGGCAATGGCCCCGTCCACTTGCACCTCGGCTCCGGTAACGTCGCCGATTTTCGCCTTCTGTGTGGCGTTCTCGAATGCGCCTAGCACGTCTTGCACCCACGGAGGGGTGCGCAGAGCCGGGTCGACAACTGCAGTCGGCGCGGCGTGCGTACGAGAACTGCCCGCCTTAGAAATACCCAAAAAATACTTAGCCGCGAGCCAAGCCGTAACGCCGCCCATGCCGAGGATCAGTAGCGCAATGATCGCCGCGCCGTATGGGCGCACAGCCGAGCGAAATCCCGATCGATGCCGGTGCCTATGCCGGTGCCGCCGCCTTCCCGAATGACTGCCTGGTTGCCTCGACCCGCTTCCCAATCTCAATACCCCCGCCGGGTATTCTAGATCAGTCCCATTGGCCAGCAAGTGCAGTCTGACTCAGCGGCCGCGCTTTTCAAATGATCACCGCGCGGCGCGAGAATGCGCATCCTTCGCCAGTTCATTCCGCAGGAACCCCAGCAGGTCGCGATGATCGGCGAAGACGTGCGTTTCCGCACCTTTGCCCGCTGCGGGCGAATCGACCCGTCCCCGATCGGTAGACGCGGTTGCAGCTACGTTTGCCGGCTGGCGATGCAGACGCGCCACATATCCTTGTGCGGCGCGGCCCGAATGCGCAGGCACTACTTCCGCTGCTTCGATTTCTACACGGTGAATCGGTCCGTCCTGCCCCGCGTGGGGATCGACATCAGGATCGTCCATTGTCCCGCTAGCGGCGCCAGCATTCTGCTGGGGGTGCTTCTCCAGAGCCGCGAGCGCCGCTTCGGCTTCGCGCGCGGCTTCCAAAGCTTCGCCCATCACTGGATTGATGTAATAACGCCCGTTGATAAATGGCATGTTGCCTCCTGGAAAAGTGCGGGCTATCAGCCGTTCGCAATTTCTTGCGGTTTCTTGCGCGCAGCCTCGAATTCCAGCGCGCGGTTGATTTGGTGCCACGAACGCCGCCGCAACGGCGCGGCCACTGGCGCGAAATTTTTTCCATGTCCAGCCGCAGCCGCCGGTTTTGTCTGCGCTGCGCCCGTCTCGGCAGGTGAATCGGTGGAAGGTGGGACCGGCCCCAATGCGGGCGCCTCGGGGCCGGCTCCAGTTGAAAGGACACTTCGGGGTTGCTCCGCGGAGTTCGTGTAAACCGGCGGAATGCCGGCGATGCCAAGAATTGAATTGAGCAGCGCTCGATTTTCCTGGCGCAGCCGGGAATTTTCAGCTTCGGCGCGGGCCAGTTGCGCTTCTAGCGCCCGGACGTATCGCGTTCGCGCGAGCCGCGACACTATCTCGGAAAATCGAGCGATTACCGACTTGACGTTGAGCTTCATGCTAGAATCCGCCAACTAAAAGCGCTTGTCGATTTTGGAGGCAACGCCATGTGGGACGCCCCGGTACACTTTCTAATCGTGTTATGCATCGCGGCTCTGTTGATTGGCGTTCCGTACTTCATTCCGTCGATCGTGGCGTACGCGCGCCGGAAGACGAATCGGGGCGCAATCCTCGCGCTCAATATTTTCCTCGGCTGGACCGTGGTCGGATGGGTCGTTGCGCTAGTCTGGGCGTTGAAGACGGACTTGGTTGACAGCCCGGCACGATAAACAGCCTCGGATCTGCAATCAGCCAATCTTAGGGCGCCATCGCCGAAGAAAGGAAATCGGCCGCGCGCCGCGAGTCTCATCGATGACGGCTTTGCGCGCCTGAATGGCACGCACCGTGGGATCGGACGAAAGCACGCGTGCTGCGAGGCGTTCGTCGAGCGGCGGCCTGCCCTGCCCGGCGTGACGGCCGCCGTAGCGCGACTTCAGCCCATAGCGCGCCGCATCGGCTGGATCGTCACCATCCATTTTTGCGACGTCTTCGATGCGCGCGGTATCGCGCACAAGACTCGGCAGCGTGCGGATCAGTTCGATGCAGTTTTCCGTGAGCACCCATTCGCCCGCATCCAGCATTTGGTACATCAGCATCCAGCCGGCCACGCGATCGTCATCCGCGGGCGCCGGGCGTGGGAAACCGGCCGCGGCGAACACATAGCCCATCTGCTCGGCAATCGAGGCTTCGTCGGTGCGCCGCGCGAACGCGTCAGGCGAAAGATAAATCGCGTCGATTTTTTCGCGCCCGTTATTCGACTCGCTGCTGGATGAAACGCTACGCGCGATAATTTCGCGCGCTAAATCGCGCGGCGCCGTGTGGCGCGTCACGAACTCTCGGTACGTCACCACCTGGCGTGATTTGGCGTCTTGCGCGTCAGGAGCCGACCCTCGGTCGCCTCCCACCCCCGCGGGAACCTGCGCGTGCCAATACGCCGCGGCGGGATGCTCGAAGCCCCAGTCCACTGAAATCCAACGCGGCCACCACGGCTTCCAGCCGATCTCTTCGGCCCGCAGCACGTGCCGAGCCAGATAGAAGCGATCGAAGTACTGCCCGGCGAAAACTTCCCAATCGCCGTCGAGAAAGGCGCGCCGCAGATGGGATGGCAGAGCGCGCAGCGCCTTCAGGTAGCTTTCGTCGCTCGCATAAATCGGATTGTCGGAGACGCGCGCGGGAATGAATTCGTAATCCCCCGGATCGTATTCGCCGGGATTTTCCATGGCCGACGCGGGCTGCTTATCGATCCACAAAGACTTCACCCATGCGTGGCCGATATTTCCCGGATTCGTTGCGCCCGCCATGCATGGAAACGCGCCAGCGATGGGACAGCGGTTCCGGCTGGTAAGAAACTGCCACTGGCGCAGCGTGAAGAGCGTCAGTTCGTCGATGCCGATAAAGAGGAATTCCGCGCCCTGATATTGGTACACGTCGTTTTCGCGCTGGCAGTAACCAAAACGCGTGGTTGAGCCGTTGCGCCACGTAACCACGTGCTTGTTTTCGTTGAACGCCAGATACAACTCGCGCGGCACATCCCGCCGAAAATAGAGCAGTAGTGATTGCTCAAGCTCGGGAAAAGTGCGGCGCAGCAGGAGCGTATTTGCTCCGGCGAATTCGTTCGCCTGAAGGATCGCCTCCATCAGCAGAGCTTTGGATTTCCCAGGGCCGGCTGCGCCGCCGAACAGCCGGTACTTCGCCGCCGACGCATGAAATTCCTGCTGTTTGGGAAATGGCGTGTACGGCAAGACAAGCTCATTATCGGAGCCCCGCGTATCCGTCCGCTCTACCCAGCGCTCAAATCCGGTTGAGAGGGTGATCATGGCCTGGGATCACGAGCCGCCTGCGGCGCTGCGCCGGGATCGCTGCTTGGAATCCCTGCGTCGCCAGATGCGGTCGAGGCTGGCTGATCTTCGCCCGTGCTACTTGCGTTGGACGCAGGATTCGTCGCAGTTTCCGCACTCGGAGCAACATCGAGCACCGGAGCTGACGCCGGTGGCACAATGCGCGCGGGACGGGTGACGTTGTGGACCAGGTGGATGTGAACGGGTGCTTGCCGCAACTGATCCGCGGGCCGCGCCGGCTCGATATACTTGCTGCATTCCTTCAGCACGTCCACCAGCAGCTTTTCCACGCTGCCGCTTTTGTCCGATTTTCCCTTCAGCCGCTCTGTAACTTCGATGTAGTTGTCGGCGATGGCGTGCTCGTCAAAACCACGCAGTCGCAGCGCTCTGCCGATGCCGACAGCCTTTCGTCGCCGCCGGGTGCGCTTCTTGGCGGGAGCACCCTTGGCCACGCTAGGCTTCCCATCCTGCGCCGCCGCATCGGGGGACGACTTCTGCGTTTCTGAAGCATGCTTTGCGGCTTGTGTGCCGCCTGAATTTTTAGTTTTGGCCATGGCTGTTGTTAATGCGTTGCGAAGTTGCGGCGAAGCGACCTCTCTGAACTTCATTCCGCAGAAGGTACTGCCGGAAACTACCCTAGCACTTGCACGATCACGCCGGCGCCGCCGGTGATCGACGTCACCACGGCTCGAACGAAATTCGCGCGTACGCCGGTCACCGTGCGGGCCTCTCCCGCCGTGGCTGTGGAGCTGTCGATGGACGTGTACTCGGAATCCGAATCGACCATCGCGGTTTGCAGGGCCACGTTCACGGCTGAAGGCGGCGTGCCGTAGATCGTTTGCCACCGGATGGTGCGGCCGTTCTCCGGAAATCCGGCCTAGCTCGGCAGAGCGAACTGTTGGCTCGCTTGGCCTGCCGCCGGCAATTCGCTGTTGAAGGCCAGCGCGACATCCCCGGGAAATATCGAATACGGCGGTACTTGC
>JASHPG010000118.1 GCA_030038275.1 Candidatus Acidiferrales bacterium
GCTGGTTTCGTCCGTCGCTAAACCGGGCGAAGCTCGTATAGAATTGGCGCAAATGAAAAAGATCGCGATTTTGGGTTGCACCGGGTCCATCGGCAGGCAATGCCTGCAAGTGGTGGACGCGTTGCCGGGCCGTTTTGAAGTGGTGTCGATGGCTGCTGGCGCAAATACCGCGCTCGTTGCCGAACAGGTGAAGCGTCACCGGTCGAAAGTCGTATCGGTAGCGACGGAAGCAGCGGCAAAGGAATTGCGCGCGGCGCTCGAATCGAGCCGCTCCGCGAACGGGCAAGCGCCGCCGGAAATCCTGTTTGGCGCTGAAGGGATTGAGCGCGTCGCCACGCATCCCGAGGCGGAAATCGTGCTCTCGGCAGCCGTTGGCGTGGTTGGGCTCCCGGCGACGTACAAGGCCGTCCTTCAAGGCAAGCACATCGCGCTCGCAAATAAGGAAGTGCTGGTCGCGGCTGGCGAATTGGTGATGGCCGCGGTCGAGCGAAAAGGCGTCTCGCTGCTGCCGGTCGATAGCGAGCACAACGCGATTCATCAATGCCTGCGTGGCGGCGCGCGAGGAGAAGTGAAGCGCTTGGTTTTAACGGCTTCCGGCGGCCCCTTCCGCAAGGCGCCGCTTGCGGAGCTTGAAAACGTCACTCCGGAGCAGGCTCTCGCGCACCCCAATTGGAAAATGGGCCGGCGCATCACCATCGATTCCGCCACGCTGATGAACAAGGGATTCGAGGTGATCGAGGCGCGCTGGCTCTTCGGCATGCCGCTCGAAAAAATTCACGTCGTCATTCACCCCCAATCGACGGTTCACTCGATGGTGGAATACGTCGATGGATCGATTCTGGCGCAGCTCGGCCCCACGGATATGCGCATGCCCATCCAGTACGCGCTAACCTATCCCGACCGCGTGGCATCGAATGATTGCGCCTTGGACTGGTCCGCGCTGCAAAGGCTGGATTTCGAGCAGGTCCCGCCTGCCAAGTTCCCGTGCTTGGAGCTGGCGCGCGAAGCTCTTCGCCAAGGCGGTCTTCTGCCGTGCGCGCTGAATGCCGCGGACGAGGTCGCCATCGCGGCATTTTTGGAACGGAAGCTGCCATTCCTGGGAATTGCAAGGACGATTGAAGGCGTGCTGAAGCGCATGCCTCGCGCATCGCTCAGCAGCATCGAGGAACTGATTGCAGCAGATGCTGAAGCGCGGCGGCTGGCGAGCGACGAAATAGAGCGGCAATGCTCCGCGGCCAAATTCGCGGATTGAAAGGTATCGTAGGCTGCGGGCGTATTGCATTTGCAGAGACGTGCCGCCAAATTCGCGAAGTTGCCGGTTGGGTCCAGGACGGCGCGTTTGCCTTTTGAACTGCTAGCCTTTTCTTTTAGAATATTTATCAGACTACGGGAGACGTAATCGACTCCATGGCCGTCAACATCCTCCGCGATTTAGCTGCCGGCGCTATCGTCCTGGGAGTGTTGGTCTTCATCCACGAAGCAGGCCACTTCATTGTGGCCAAGCTCTGCGGTGTGCGCGTGGAAGTGTTTTCCATCGGGTTTGGCACGCGCCTGTGGGGCAGGAAGCGCGGCGACACGGACTACCGCATCAGCGCCTTGCCGCTTGGCGGCTACGTCAAGATGGCCGGCGACAATCCCGTGGAAGAGCGTACGGGCGACCCTCACGAGTATCTTTCCCGCCCGCGATGGCAACGGTTCCTGGTGGTTACCGCCGGGCCGGTGATGAATATCCTGCTCACGCTGGTAATCATATGGGGCATTTACGCTTTTGCGGGCATACCGATGGACGCGTATTTGCGCGAATCCCCCAAGGTAGCGGCCATTCCGAAAACCACGAGTATCGTCACTCCCGTTCGCCCGGGCGACCAAATACTCGCGGTGAACGGCAAAAAAACGCCCACTTGGGACAAGGTGATGTCGCAGCTCGAAGTGGCAAGACCCGGAAGCACGATTCAGGCCACGGTTTTGCGCGATGGCGTGCAGCAGGCTTTCTCCGTCGCCATGCCTCAGAAGCAGGACGCGTCGCGAGCTCTTGACGTCCTAGGATATCCTCTCATTCCTCCCGTGATCGACCAGGTTGCTTCAGGTTTACCCGCCGAAAAAGCGGGAATGAAGGCAGGCGATAAGATTGTCTCGATGAACGGCCAGGCGGTCGTAACATGGCCGCAGCTAACGGACGCGGTGACGACGGCGGGCTCGCATCCCATTCATTTTGTTGTCCAGCGGCATGGCAAAGACGTTCCGCTTACGATAGCGCCCACTTGGACGCTGGACCCAGACAATGGACAGATGGCATGGCTGATCGGAGCCGATAAATCGATTCAGGAAGCTTTTCAACGCGAAGGAGCTTTGACAGCCGGCAAGGATGCCGTCCAGAAAACACTGGACTGGGTCGATGAGATGGGCGACGTCTTATTTGGGCTGGTTCGCGGAGAGGTTTCGGTGCGCGAGTTGGCCGGTCCGGTCGGTATCGTGCAGTTGTCCGGCAAAATGGCGCAGGACGGGATAGTTAGCCTGCTTACTTGGACTGCCTATATCAGCTTGGACTTGGGTCTTATCAATCTGCTCCCGATTCCCATTTTGGATGGCGGCCACGTGCTGATGCTCGTCGTGGAGGGCAGCCTGCGCCGCGATTTGAGCATCGCCGTGAAAGAGCGCTTCGTCCAGGTGGGCATGGTTTTCCTGCTTTGCCTGTTAGCACTGGCGTTCTATAGCGACATTCATCGCCTAATCGGATACTGATCGGATTCTGATCCGGCCGATCAGCGCCGCCGCGAAAATCCCTTCCGAGCGCCTTCTGCTATAATTTGCCTATCATCGAAATGTCTTCGTCGTCACATCGCGTTTCCGAGGGCGAGCGCATCAACGTCGATCAGCCCACCGGCAAGCTCCAGCGCGAATTGCGGCAGCGGCGCATCCGCCTGACGAGCCAGCGCCGCGTGGTCGTGCAAGTGATGGAATCCGCGCCGCGGCACATGGACGCGAGCGAAATCTTCGAACTCGCGCACCAGATCGACCCGAACATCACCCGCGTCACCGTTTACCGCACCCTCGACATGCTGAAGAGCCAGGGCCTGATCGACGAACTCGACTTGCTCCATCTTCGCGGGCATCGCCACTACTACGAAAGCCACGGTCCACGCGATCATATTCATGTGGCGTGCATCCGCTGCGGCAAGGTCCGCGAATTCGAAAGCGAGCTTTACGAGCAGCTCATGGCGCAAATCTCTCGCGATTGCGGCCTGGAAATCAGCATTGCGCGCACCGAGGTCGGCGGCCTCTGCGCCGATTGCCGCGCCCAGAGCAAATCGGCGCCGCCCGCCTGATTTTTTCGTGAGTCCCACTCAATAATGTCCTCGGATACAGCCGCAGCTCCCGATAGCACGGCCGTGCGGGTTGCCTTGTGGCGCGCCATGCACGTGCAGATCGATCCGCCGCCGCACGTACTCGAAGACGAAATCGGACTGCGCCTCGTCGCGCCGGACGCGAGCTGGCGCCAGCGTCCGGATATGGACCCGCAATTCACGCGAAGCTTTCGCGCGTCGATCGTGGCCCGCTCGCGATTCATCGAGGACTTGGTGGTGGAGCAGGCCGGGCGCGGCGTCCGCCAATATGTGATCCTGGGCGCTGGCCTGGATACCTTCGCGCAGCGCCGGCCGGAAATCGCGTCGCGCCTGCGCGTATTCGAAGTTGACCGGGCCGGACCGCAGCAGTGGAAGCGCCGGCGCCTGATCGATCTTGGCTTTGGCATTCCCGAATGGCTGCGCTTCGTGCCCGTTGATTTCGAGGCGAGCCTGCCCGCCTCGGCGGGGGAATCCTGGCGCGAGCAGCTTGTAGCCGCTGGCTTCGACGCGAATCAGCCAGCGGTCGTCGCGTCCGCCGGCGTTTCCCTGTATCTGACGCGCGAGGCAAACATGGCCACATTGCGCGACGTCGCAGCGTTGGCGCCGGGTTCCACGCTGGCAATGACTTTTATCCTGCCCGTCGAGATCGCCCCGCCGAAGGAACGCGCCGGGATAGAAGCGTCCGCGAAAGGCGCGCGTGCCAGCGGCACGCCTTTCGTCAGTTTTTTCACGCCGCCGGAAATTTTGACAATGGCGCGCGAGGTCGGCTTGAGCCGCGTCCAGCACGTCTCGGCAGACGATCTCGCCCAACGCTATTTTGCCGGCCGCGCTGACGGCCTTCGCCCGCCCCCGAACGGCGAGGAATTCCTCGTCGCTGCGACTGTTAGGCTTGGATAGGGAACCGCAGGACGGAAGTTTATCGGGGTTGGGGCGCTGCTTGCCGCGCCCTTTCGTTGACCCACGTGAACGTCACGCTCGCTATTTTTTCATTGCGAGGAAGTACTTCTTCACGTGTTCGATATCGGCGAGGATTTGTTGCCGCAACGCCTCGGAACCCGCGAATTTCATTTCGTCGCGCAGGCGCGCAACAAAGCGAACGGTCATCGGGCCCGCGGTCAAGTTGTCGCTGAAATCGAGCAAGTGCGATTCGACGGTGACGTGCGCGCCGTCGAATGTGGGCCGCATCCCGACGTTCGTCGCGGCGCGGTAAACAGCGCCACCCACCGAGACTTCCGTGGCGTACACGCCGAGCATGGGCAGCAGCTCTTGTTCCGTGTGCAGATTCAGCGTGGGAACCACGAGTTTCCGTCCCATTCCCGTCCCGGGACGAATTTCGCCTTCGAGGACGTACGGACGCCCGAGCATACGCGCCGCTTCTTCCACTTGCCCCACGCGGATGTATTTGCGAATCGCCGTGCTCGAAACGATCACGCCATCAACGACAACCGGCGCGATCGATTCCACCCCGAATCCCGAGCGCTTGCCAAGCTCGGCGAGCGTGCTTGCATCGCCCGATTGGCGATGGCCGAAGCGAAAATTCGCGCCCACGGCGACGAACCGAGCGTGCATTGCCTCGGCCACATAGCGCCGAGCGAAATCCTCTGGGCTAATCTTCGCGAACTCCGCATCGAAGCGAATCACCAATGCGGCGTCAATTCCCATCGTGGCGATCGCCGCCAGGCGCTGGTCAAGCGTCATCAGCAGCGGCGGAGCATCGGCGGGGCGCAGCACCTTGGCCGGATGCGGGTAAAACGTCAGAACGGCGGCTAGGCAGTTTGATTGCCTCGCGCGTTCCGATACGCGCTGAAGGATCTGTTGATGCCCGAGGTGCAGCCCGTCGAAATTGCCGATAGCGAGAGCGGCCGGCGACGAACCGGCAGGGAAGCGCGCCATCCATTCTTCGGCGGAAGAAAATTTTTCAAAGCTCATCAGAGGCGCACCTCAAACTGAAGGCCGTCGTACGCCAGTCGCACGTTTTCGGGCAAGCGCGCGTTGGTGGCCACGTGCCCAAGATCGTGGCAGATATGCGTGAACCAGGCGCGCTTGGGTTTCAATTCCTCGATCAATGCGAGTGATTGATCGACGGTCGAATGCATGGGATGCGGCACGTAACGCAGCGCGTCCAAAATGAAGTCGTCGAGTCCGCGCAAAAGCTCTTTCGAGCTGTCCGGGACGCGGCTGAAATCCGTGAGATAGGCGGCGCCTCCAAAGCGAAAGCCAAGCACCTTCTGCGGGCCATGCTCGGCGGGCACGGGCGTGAACTTGCCGCCGAACAGAGAGAACACGCCGTCTATTTCGTGCGTCTCAATCAGCGGCACAGAGCTGACCGTGGGCGCCGTATCGAAGACGTAAGCAAATTGCCGGCGCAGAATCGCGAGCGTTTCCGGCGCCGCATAAATCGGAATCACGCCTTTCTGCTTCAGATTGTAAGGGCGAATATCGTCGAGGCCCAGGATATGATCGGCGTGGCCATGTGTGTAGATCACCGCGTCCAGGCGATCGAGATGCGCGCGCATCGCCTGGAAGCGAAAATCGGGCGTCGTGTCGATCAGCACGTTGTGCCCGCCGTAGGAAAGCAAAATCGACGGGCGCGTGCGCTTATCGAGCGGGTCCGGCGATTCGCAGACGGAGCAGTGGCACGCGAGCGTCGGCACGCCCATGGACGTGCCCGAGCCGAGGACCGTTAACTGTAGTGAGGGCATGAACTCCGCTGGACTCCGGGGACGAACCCGTATATCGACCCACTTGTAGTGACACGCGATCTCGTGCCGAGGATTCTAGCCTTTGCTACTCTTGGCCTTCTTGGCCATGGCTTCCGAAGCGGCCTTAGACACTTCCATGAAAGTCAGCTTGAGGCTGCCGATCACCTCGATCAGCAGATCTTCGTCGGATTTTGCCAGATTCCCGCGCGTCGTGTCGCGCAGCGCGTCCATCATGTCGATCAATTCTCGCGCGCCTTCCAAATCGACGAACGCCTGTCCCGTGCGCGGATCGGCCATGCCTCCGAGCATCGCGGCGGTGTTGCGAGTGAGAAAGTCCACCAGCATCTGGAAGCCGCGTGAAGGCGGGTGGTCTTCCGCAGCGGGCTCCTCGGGCGCCAGCGGCGCAGCGGGAGCTTGCTTCGCGGCGCGCGAATCTCCGCCAGCCGGTTTCGCGGGCTTCGATTTCGGCTCTTCCTCGTGCCATTCCTGGGCGGCGGCGTCCGGACGTAATTCGCCTTGCTCGGTAAAGAGGCGCCGGTCAACTACCTTGAATCCTTCGTCAGATTTCTGGTCGGCCACGATGAGATCCTCGGAACGAACTGAAAGCAGTAACGAAAAGTCTAACATCCCGCGGGAGTTTCTCACAAGGCGCAGCGGGCGGCAGGCGAGTTTGCGGCGGCATGGGGCGGACGCAACCGGAATTGCAGCGATGCGGCCAGTCAGGGAGCGTCAATCTGGGTCTCTCCCAAAAGCCGGAGTTTCTGCCCGGCTTGGGCGAGCCTTTGCCGCAATGTCTCGCGCGCGGTCTGCCGGAACGCCGCGACCGGCAAAAAGTAAGCGGCGGTGTCGTACGCGCTGCGGGCGGCCAGCGTGAGACTCGTTCGCCGGCTACCTTCGTCGGCGTCGAGCGCCAGATCGGCAAACAATTCGCACGTGCCCACTTCAACAGTGACAAACGTCAGAGCGGCGTCAGAATCAAGAAGCATTTATTTTCCAACGGATCCGCGGATTTTTCGCTCAGGAAGCCTTGGAGCGCGCTTTTTTTCGTCGAGATAGTTCAGTTGAGCGTTCGTAATGGAACCGGCGATTGCCTTCGATCACGTTCCGCGCATCCACTGACATTTGTTTGCAGCACAGAAGAGCTTTCCGGCCGAACGCAAGAACCTCCGGCGACACCCCTTCTGGAGGGTCTATCTCCAAACGTGTGCTAGTAAAAAAGGCCAGCTGAAGGATGCGATCCCTGGCCACGGCGGCTCCTTACGTCCAGCGAAAATACCGAGTACGCTGTCTGTTTGTCGCAAGGAACCGTCGCCCAGAGGGCGCGGCGGAAAGATGCTAGAAGAGACTCTTCGACTGTACGCTCTTAGGCGGCGCAAAGCAATAGATGTGGAGGAGGTCTAGGGGGCGGGCCACAGTCTCGGAGACTTTGGCAGAAATGCCCGAGATTTCAAGTTGACTCAGTGCCTTCCGGCCAGCAGCGCGGGTTAACGCGCTACGTTCAGCGGAGACGCATGCCTAGCGGCCAAGGTGGGTGGGATGTTTTCGACCTGCCACGACCGCTCCACGCAGTAGAGCGCGTAGCCGCACATCGTCATATGCCTCCGCTGAGCTGTGGCGCGAATCCGCCTTGCTTCCTCGACGGAACATCGGACCAGCAAACAGGCTCGCGGCCCCGCTGACCGGATAGATGGCAGCGGCCCCAGGCGCTTGATGTGCGCGAAAAACCTTTCTTCCGTATCCACCGCGCGCAAGACGATGTTCAGCACGTAGCCGCTAAGCGTTCGCCGCTCGCGCAGCGCCGTCTCGCGCACCTTTTCCGCTTGGCTTTGAGAGCAATTGCTTAGAAGCGCGGTTCGACCGGCCATATAGGTCTAATATCAGATGATATTGATATTTGCAAGCGCCGAGTATTCTGAGTACGCTTCTTCAGCGAAGCCTCCCGGCCCGATTGCAGCGCGACGCACGACCGTTGGCACTTCGGAATCTCGGCATCTGGGCCGCCATCGCAGGAAGCTGGATTATGGAAGTTTTCGACGTTTTTTCAGG
>JASHPG010000009.1 GCA_030038275.1 Candidatus Acidiferrales bacterium
ATGCCGAAATGCCGGCAGGTGAAAGCCGCGTTACGCCCGTGCTGGAGATAGTGGGTCATCCACTGCAAGCGAAGCTGGGCCGGCCGGCTCAGCGCGTACCCAAAGCGCGAGAGCTCTCGCGCTTTGGGTACCTTCCCCCATCGAATTTGCATGGTGACACTCTACCGAGTGTCACCAATCATTCTGAACGAGAACAGGGCCAAGTGGAGCGCGAGATTGAGAGTGAGGGTGGCGTGACCACCCTCGCCGCTCTAGTTGGCACCGATGTTGTTGGTTAAACGCCTGCGGGAAATAAGAAAGACCGCTAGGAGGCCGATACCAAGCAATGCGATGCTTGATGGTTCGGGAACAGCTACGGGATCCTTGCCAGGATTATCTTTCTTGTGGTTCCAGAACCAAAACGAACCATTATCGTGGTTAAAACCGTAGTTGAAGAACCGGCCCTCGAATGCCGCGAACGTCGAATGTGAATCGAACCCCAGGACGTAGTTCTGGGCTGCACCCGATCCACAAACATTCAGTACGCAAGTAGGCGAAGACGACCGAGCGAGAGCCCCCGCGGAATCAGCTGAGGCGGACTTCGGCAGCCACAACAGGAAAAGCCCCACTGCAAAAACGTAGGTCAGGCGTCGTACAAATTGGAGACTGGACATTTACTCCCCCCGGTCGATATAGCTTCAATCAAATGCCAAATCTGATGCCAAACGTAAGTGGAAGCCCAGATACTACGCCCAAGCCCCCGCTGTTACGTACGTTGCCACTGCCGTTTGAGCACGTTTGAGGCCAGGCAAGGCGTTGCAAAGGAAGGCTGTTAGCTCAATCTTTCGAGTAGTCGAACGGTCCGTTGGGGAACCCTCGTTCCGTCGGGACGAATTTCTTGCATACAGCACATTCGCTCTGATGAAGTGCTAGTGGCTCAGCACGGTCGGGGCGAGGCGCTACGAACGATTCTCTGACCTACGCGGTACTTGACGCTCACGGTTTGTTCCATTCACCGCTAAACCCAAAGCGCAAATGCTTCGGGCGCGCGCGATGGCAGGCTAGCCTATTTCCGAGCGCAGTACGCGGCGAGCAGGATGTATGCTGGATGCTCTGCGGAACACGAAGACGCGCGCCGCCTGGAGTTGGAGAGACCTTGGTTCGAACGCCGCGAAGCGTTGCGCTGACGCAAGTGACCGAATGGGACGATGGGACTCTGTGCCGCAAAGAAGATTTTCTGGCGGCAGAAGAGCCGTTGGAAATCCGTGTTGGCGAGCACCCACTCAGCGTGACGATGCGGACGCCAGGGCACGACCTGGAATTGGCTGCGGGATTTTTGTTCACAGAGGGGATTATCCAGCAACGGAAACAGATTTTAGCGTTTAAGGAAAACGCCGGTGAGAATCCGGCGAACCGGAGCAACACGGTACTGGCGATGCTGTCGCCGGAAGCGACGCCAGATTTCGTGAACATGCAGCGGCACTTTTTTGCCGCGTCGAGTTGCGGAATTTGCGGGAAAGCGTCGATCGACGCGGTGCGGACTCGATCGCTTTCGCCGCTCAACGATATGTTCAGGATCGGTGCGGACGCGCTGCTTCGGATGCCGGAAGTGCTGCGGGAATCGCAAGCGGTCTTTGGGCGAACGGGCGGATTGCACGCAGCGGCACTGTTTAGCGCCGAAGGCGAGTTGTTGGTTTTGCGTGAAGATATTGGACGGCACAATGCCGTCGATAAGGTGATCGGATGGGCGCTGCTCAACGAGCGCGTGCCGCTTTCGAGCATCGTGCTACTGGTCAGCGGGCGCGGTGGATTCGAGATCGTGCAAAAGGCAGTCGTAGCGGGGCTGCCAGTGGTGGCGTGCGTTTCGGCGCCATCGAGCTTGGCGGTGCAATTGGCGCGGGAGATGCGGCAGACGCTGATCGGATTTTTGCGCGGAAGGCGGTTTGTGGTCTATGCCGGTGAAGAACGGATTGCGAGTAGATGAAAGCGACGCTGAATCAATTAGCGGCGGCTTCGCGCGAGTGGCTGGGCGCTGGAACCACACTTTCCACGATCATGGCGCGGAAGGCATCGAGGAGTTCGCGATTCCACCATCCGCGTTTGGCTTCCTCCTCCATGATAGCGAGGGCGACGGCTGAGGGAGAGGCTTTGCGGTAAGGACGATTGGTGGTGAGAGCGTCGTATACATCGGCGAGCTGGAGAACGGCGGCGGTAATGGGGATTTGCGAGTTGCGCAGGCCGTCGGGATAACCGGAGCCGTCGTGGCGTTCATGGTGGTGGCGAATGACCGGCAAGACGAGACGGAACGTGCGCAGCGGTGCGCAGATGCGTTCGCCAATGACGGGATGCTCGCGGATCATGCACATTTCCTCTTCCGAAAGTGGGCCAGGTTTTAGCAAGATGGCGTCCGGCACGGCTACCTTGCCGATGTCATGGACGATTCCGGCGCGCCGGAGCGCGCGGATCTGATCGTCTGGCAAGCCTAGCTTTTCTCCGAGGCGCGACGACATGTCCGAGAGGCGCTCGCAGTGGCCGTGCGTGTAGGGATCGCGAGCCTCGATGCTTTGCGCGAGGCTGAAGAGTACGGATTCGGCGTGCTCGAGCTCGTCGGTGAACAGCTTCAGGCGGACGAGCGAATGGACGCGAGCCATAAGCTCGTTCACATCGATGGGCTTGCTCAGAAAATCCTCGGCGCCGGAATTGATACCTTGAATACGGTCTTCAGTGGCGGAAAGACCGGTGATCAGGACGACCGGAGTAAGGCGCGTTTCGGGAGTCGTCTTGATACGGCGGCAGACCTCGAAACCGCTCATGCCAGGCATGAGGATGTCAAGGAGCACCAAGTCCGGACGGAACGAAGCGCAAGCGGCGAGCGCCGAGGGGCCGTCGCTTGCTTCACACACTTCATAGCCTTCGCGGCGAAGAAGAACCGCCAGAGCGGTGCGAGCGGCTAATTCGTCGTCAACAATCAGAATTCGTTCAGCCATGCATTAAGCACAACGCGCAAACCTAAATGAGCCTTACAAAATAGAACGCACCGCCGCCGCGGAACGAACAGCAACTGTTTATCCGGCACGCTCAAGCGAGGTCAAGGGATTATTTCGCTGCCCGTCGGGCTAAATGTATCCTGTCCGGTACTTTCGGACAACCGCGAATAGCAAAGGGCCGCCGGTAGCCTCCAGACGGCCACCACGAGGGGTTCATGAAGAGAACGCTGCCCTCAGACATCACTCGGGAAGTGGCAACACGGCTCGAATTGGCACACAAGACCTTCCTGCGGCGGTACCCTGGTGCACCAGCAGAACGCCAGCCAATTCACGTGGTGTACGGCGGCGCGCATCTGTTTCGCGCGAACACGACTCGCCGATTCGGCGAAATAGCGCTGCGCGCAATGGACGAATACGCACCGGATTTCGCGACATTCGCGAAAGCGGTGGGATTCCCGGAAGCGGACGCGCTGCCTGACTCGTCGGATGCGATCGCCGCGATCGCGAAGTCTGTTGATGCGGAGCCAGCCGCCGCGCGGCGCGAGAACCGTCCGGCATGGTTGGCGTGCACCGTATTTCAACGGGTGTGCGACAAACTGCGGCGCGAACCGGTGGAGGATTTTCGGGTCGATTTCGAGGATGGCTACGGAATTCGTCCAGACAATGAGGAGGATGCACACGCGGCAGCGGCAGCGGCGGAAGTCGCGGCGGCAAAAAATGAAGGGCAATTGCCGGCATTCATCGGGATTCGCGTCAAGCCGTTCACGGAAGATATGCGCGAGCGCAGCATCCGGACGCTCGATGTCTTTCTAACGGCATTGGCGGACAAGACGCGCGGCGAACTGCCGAGTCCGTTTTACATCACACTGCCGAAAGTGACTCTGCCGGACGAAGTAGCGGCACTGGCGGATGTTTGCTCGCAGCTGGAGCCGATGCTCGATCTGCAAGCCGGCGCACTGCGGATCGAGATCATGGTGGAGACACCGCAAGCGATTTACAACGAACGTGGTGAAGCTAACTTGCTGCCGTTAGTGAGCTCGGCGCGGGGGCGGTGCGTGGCCGCGCATTTCGGCCCGTACGACTACACTGCGTCGCGGAACATTTCCTCGATTCACCAGCCGATCCGCCATTTCGCTTCTGATTTCGCGCGCGAGGTAATGCAGGTCAGCCTGGCGGGCACCGGAATCCGCCTGGCCGACGGACCAACGAACATCATGCCGATTCCGCCTCACCGGGCTAAGGATGGCGCACAACCTACGTTAAAAGAAACGGAAGACAATCGCGCGGCGATGCATCGCGCCTGGAAAATTCATTTTGAAAACATCGGGCGTTCGCTTGCGCAGGGATTTTACCAGGGGTGGGACTTGCATCCGGCGCAGCTACCGTCGCGTTACGCGGCGGTGTATTTGTTTTTTCTCGGCAATTTGGAGCCGGCAGCAGAGCGGTTAAGGAATTTCGTCGAAAAGGCGGCCCAAGCAACACGCGTGGGGCAGGTATTTGACGACGCGGCGATGGCGCAAGGATTGATGAATTATTTCCGGCAGGCGATCAATTGCGGAGCACTTGCGGCGCAAGAAGTGCAGGTGCTGACGGGCGTGTCAGAGGCGGAGCTGCGCGCCGGGTCGTTCGCGAAGATTCTCGAAAACCGGCGATAGAAACTCAAAAACAGACCCTCACCTGAGCCGCAAATGGCTCGGCTAGCCTCCGAAGACACGTTCGGGGCTAGTGCATGGGGGTGCGGCCGCCACGGCCTTTAGAAGGCTTCATCAAAAACAGTAGCGGGATGACCGCGAGCGAGATCACGCTCATCACCCAGAAATTATCGACGAACGAGAGCATCATGGCTTGGCGCTGGAGTTGCGCATAGATCAACTGCTGGGCCGCAATCAAGGCGTGCGCGGCATCGAGGCCACGACTGACCAGCATGTGCGTCAGGCGGCTCAGCGCGGCCTGATACCCAGCGTTTGCCGTAGCGAGATGAGGCACAAGGCGGTCCTGGTGAAATTGCGCGCGGCGGTAGAGCAAAGTAGTGACGAATGAGATGCCCGTACTCGCGCCAATATTGCGCGCGAGATTGATGAAGCCGCTCGCGTTGTTGGTTTTAGCCGGCGGTACAAAAGAAAAAGCCATCACGTTGATCGGAACGAAGAGAAAGGCCGTGCCGGTGCGGGAAATGGTCCAGTCAATGATTGTGCTATTCATGCCGGCGTCCAAAGTTAAGCATGATAATTGCCACAGGCCGACGGCAATGATGCACAAACCCAAGGCTACAATCCAACGCGGCTCGACTTTTCCTAATAGCCAGCCGACAAACGGCAAAAAGCCAAGTAGCACCAAGCCGCCCGGCAGGAGCACGAACCCACTTTGCATCGCGGTATAGCCCATTAAGGTCTGGAGCATGATGGGCAGCAGCACCGTGGTGCCGTACATGACCACACCCAACACGTACATCATGAAGGTAGAAATGGCGAAGTTGCGGTCTTTGAGCAGGCGCAGCTCGAGCACGGGATCCTTCGCGCGCAATTCCCAAAAGAGCAGAAGGACAAGGGCGCTGACCGCGACGACCGTGGCCCAGACGATGAACCTGGAGCCGAACCAATCGTCGCGTTCGCCTTTGTCGAGGACGATCTGCAAAAAGCCGAGGCCGATGGCGAGCAAACCAAGGCCGATAAAGTCGATACGCAACCCCTCCTTCAATGACTTGCGGATGGCACCCTCGGGATCGACGATCAAAATCGATGTGAGCAAGAGAGAAACGATGCCGACAGGAACATTGAGGAAGAAAATCCAACGCCACGTGAAGCTGTCGGTGATCCATCCGCCGAGAGTTGGTCCTATGGTAGGCGCAAGAACCACGCCCATGCCGTAGATCGCCATGGCCATTCCTTGCTTCTCACGGGGGAAGCTATCGACCAGAATGGCTTGCGAAATCGGCTGCAATCCACCTCCGCCGGCACCCTGGATCGTGCGGAAAAGAACCAGCAGAGGAAGCGAAGGCGCAAAGCCGCAAAGCAGCGAACTGAGCGTGAAAACCACGACACAGCCCATGAAGAATTTCTTACGGCCAAATAGGGTGGAGAACCAGCCGGTGAGCGGCAAGACGATGGCGTTGGAGACCAGGTAAGAAGTGAGAACCCAGGTGCTTTCGTCGACTCCAGAGGAAAGGCTGCCGGCGATATGCGGTAGCGAGACATTGGCGACGCTGGTATCGAGCACCTCCATGAAAGTCGCCAGCATGACCGTGAGCGCGATCAGCCAAGGGTTGATTTGCCGTTTTGAAGGGGCGTATTCCGCGGCTTGGAGACCTGGTTGGGCAGTGTCGCTCATCAAAATGGATGGATACGAAATGCTAACCGATTCGCTGCCAGGAGAAAACAGAAGTGTGCCGAATGCGTGCCGAGTTTCCGAAGGATTCCACTCAGTTCGGCGTGGCCAGTGGTTGGCAATAAACGCGTGATTTCCCGAGGGTGTTCGGTTTCACCACTGCGCGCGGCGGCTTATCCAGCTTTCGGTTTTTCACCGCGCAACTCTCAACATCGATACAATTGCTCCATGCGTGACTGCGAAGCCGCCGATGGCTTCGGAGAGTCCTTGGATGACAGCCACTTCGACAGTCGAATTTCTGCTCTTGCTGATGATTTTGGCGTCGGCAATTGCCGTTGCGGCTCTGCGGCTGCGTGTCCCGTACACGGTGGCGTTGGTGATCGCGGGGCTGGTCCTTGGGTCCGTACACGTCAGCAGCATCGAGCACCTGTATCATGGGCAAGCCCCGAACTGGCTTACGCCAGACGTAATCCTCATGTTGTTTCTGCCGGGCCTGCTATTTGAAGGCAGCGCGCGGATCAGCATTCGGCAGCTGCGGCAAAACCTGGCGCCAATCCTGATGCTCGCCAGCGTGGGCGTAGCAATAGCGACGCTATTTACCGGATATGTGCTGCACTGGGCAATGGGTCTGCCGCTGCTGGTGACTTTGCTCTTCGGCGCGATCGTTGCTGCCACCGATCCGATTTCCGTGCTGTCCATTTTCAGAGAACTCGCTGTAGGTAAACGGCTCTCGCTGGTGGTGGAAGCGGAGAGCCTGGTGAATGACGGCACGGCAGTGGTGCTGTTTCAAGTGCTTCTGGCCGGCGTGCTAACCGGCAAGCTTCACGCGGGCACGGGAGCCGCCGAATTCTTCGTGTCCGTTTTCGGCGGGTCAGCGATCGGCTTGGCGCTCGGATACCTGATGAGCTTCATCACAATGCAGATCGACGATCCACAGATCGAGATCACGCTGACGATGATTCTGGCGTACGGCTCCTACGTGCTGGCCGACCAACTACATGTGTCTGGCGTGCTGGCGACGGTTGCGGCGGGAATCACGGTTGGCAACGTGGGAGCGAGATTCGGAATGAGCGCACGGACGCGGATCGCGCTGTGGGCGTTCTGGGATTATTTCGCGTTCGCTATCAACTC
Organism: Candidatus Acidiferrales bacterium; assembly: GCA_030038275.1. Lineage (GTDB taxonomy): Bacteria > Acidobacteriota > Terriglobia > Acidiferrales > UBA7541 > Palsa-295. Next base: position 7,422 of record JASHPG010000009.1, read on the forward strand.
GATTGTGTTCCTGCTAATCGGGATCGAAGTGCGGGCCGGCGAGCTTTTTCAGCGATGGCCTGCAATCCTGCTGGCGTTCGCGACGGTGCTGGTGGGGCGGGCGGTGGCGGTCTATGGCTTGGTGCCGCTGAGCAATCTTTTCAGCCCGAAAATACCAATGCGATGGCGGCACGTTTTCGTGTGGGGCGGACTGCATGGCTCGCTTTCGCTGGCGCTGGCGCTGAGCCTAGAGCGAAGCGTTCCATACCGTCAGGACATTCTGGCGTTTACGTTTGGCGTGGTAGCTTTTTCGATCGTCGTTCAAGGCCTAACAACGAAGCCGCTACTGCGTCTGCTGCACATCGCGGGAAGCGCGCAGACGGAGCAAGCTTCAGCGCGCGTGGAGGAGAACGCGGCGCGGTCGGAGCTTGTGGAATTGGAACAAATGATGCGGGCGCGAACGATCTCGTACGCTGTTTACGCGGTGATGCGAGGCATGCTGCCCGGCGAGCGCCAAGAAGCGAATGCGCAATTGGACAAGCTGAGCGCGAGAGATGGAATCGAGGCCAGCGGGGAAATACAGATGGCGCGAATGCGGCTATCGCTGGCAGTGCGGCAAACGGTTCATCAGGCGGTACGCGAGGGAGAGATCAGCATGGAAACGGGAGAAAAAATCATCGATTCGGCCGAACAGCGGCTGGATAGGTTTCCACTGGAACGGGAAACGAACGGCGGCAGTTAAAGCTTGCGAAACAATCTAATCGTGCGCGGTGGGATCGCTCAACTGCACAAGGGAGCCAGCACCCGCGGAACCGCCGCCGAGTGTTTGCGGCGCGCGCCAAGCGTCCATCGCGGCTATCTGATGAACGCAGGACACGGTACAGCGTGGCGCGCAACCTTTCTTGGTCAAGAATTCACGGCGGCGCTGCTCGTCGGTATATTCCGCGAGGGGAATGCCGGGATGGCCGCGCTGCTGCGAACAGTAGTGGACGAGACCATCCTCGCAGACGTAAAGATAGCGCGAGCCAGCGCGGCAGCGCCATTCGTTCTCGCGGCCAGCCGCGATATTGTGCTGGAAGCCGTTGATGCGCGTGAACGAACGCTTTCCGAGTGACATGATTTCTTCGAATATCTCGCGCTCGCGATTGCCCAGCGGCTGCAATTGGCCGTTGCCGTCGTGAATGATCCCAACCGTGGACGTAAATCCCAGTTCGATCGCCCGTCGCGCGATTTTCAGCGCGTCTTCAGGATCGCGGACGCCGCTGCCAAGCACGGAGTTGATATTGACCTGAAACTCGGCGTGTTCGGCGAGCAGCACCAGCTTCTGATCGAGAACCTTGAGGCTCTTTTTCGACACTTCGTCGGGCTGCACGTTATCGATGCTGATCTGCAGGTACTCAAGACCGGCGCGATTGAGTCGCTCGATGCGGTCGGCCACGAGCAAATACCCATTAGTGATCAGGCCGGCGATGATCCCGTCGGTGCGGATACGAGCAATGATGGCGTCGAGATCCGGATGCAGAAGGGGCTCGCCGCCGCTAATGGTGATCACGGCCGTGCCCATCGCGCCTAGACGATCGATGCGGCGGAACATTTTGTCAAGCGGGACGGGGTTCGAGAAATCGTCGAATTCGTTGCAATAGGTGCAGGAGAGATTGCAGCGGCGCATCGGAATGATGTGCACCAGCAAGGGGTGACGCGTGGAAAGCAGGCCCTTGGCTAACATGCGCGCTTCGCGCAGCTTGCGATGAGCGGCGCGCATTCGCTTCCGGATTTTTTTGCCCAGCGTCATGAGATCGTCGGTGGCGCCACCTGCGAGGCCTTACCCAAGCCTCCAGCGCAAGATAGAGCTAAGTGTCATTATGCCATACGGCTGTGAGCTTGCCTCGCGATGCGGCGCTCCGAGACCCGATCAGCAACTCCGGGTCGGCGGCAGATGGGAAAGGCCTCCAAAGATTGCGTCGGCCCAAAGCCCCGTTTGCTACAATTGATTTTTCCGGCGGCTTAGGCTACGTTTTGATGGAGCGCGCGTCCTTACTTCTTTCGCCGGAATTTTTGCAGCGGGTCGTGGCGTGCAAGCGGAACACGTCTGCGACTGTAACGAGGGGGTAGCGGAGATGTCTGATCCGGTAGCGGAAAAAGTGATTGCCACGCTTGCATCCGTGAAACGCATTCCGGCCGACAGCATCAAGCTGGACACCAATCTGCAAGAAATGGGAATCGATTCGCTGGATGTATTTTCTCTCGTGTTTGAACTGGAGAACGCGTTTCAGATTTCCATTCCCGATGACGATGTACGCTCGATTAAGACGGTGAACGACGTGGTCCAAGGGATCAAGAAGCTCCTGGCTGCGGCACCATCCGGAGCATCTCCGAGCTCGGAACCGACTCCGGCTAGTTAGCGCATGCCACCGCCGCACCGCGTCGCCATCACCGGCATCGGAATCATCTCGCCGCTGGGTCTCAACCTGGAAGAAAACTGGGACGCGTTAAGCCACGGGCGCAGCGCCATCGCGCCCATCCAATCCGTCGACTGCTCCAAACTGCGGTTTCAAAATGGCGCCGAAGTGCGCGGATTCGATCCGGCGAAACATTTCCCAAGCGGGAAAGAAGATCAGCTCGACCGGTTCGCTCAGTTTTCCGTGGTCGCGGCGCGAGAGGCGCTGCGGGGTTCGGGAATCGAGATGACTCCTGAATTGCGCCAGAATTGCGCTGTGATTTGCGGCTCGGCCGTTGGCGGACAGTCGGCAATCGAAAAAGGATTTGAGGATCTGTGGGTCGCGGGGCGCGGGCGAGTACACCCGCTGACGATTCCAAAAACGATGGCAAATGCCGGCGCCAGCCAGATTTCGATGGACCTAGGCCTGAGCGGCCCGACGTATACCGTATCGACCGCGTGCTCGTCGGCGAACCATGCGATCGGCCAGGCCTTCCGCATGGTGCGAAGCGGAGAAGCATCGCTGGCCATGACCGGCGGCAGCGAAGCGTTCTTCACTATCGGAATGCTTCGGGCCTGGGAGGCCATGCGCGTGATCGCGCCAGACACCTGCCGCCCGTTCAGCAAAGATCGCCGCGGAATGATTCTGGGCGAGGGCGGCGCGATGATGGTTCTGGAGCCGTTTGAGGCGGCGCTTGCGCGCGGCGCGAAAATCCATGGGGAAATTTGCGGGTTTGGAATGACATCGGACGCGCACCACCTGACGCAGCCAACCGTGGACGGCCCCGCGCGAGCCATGCGAGCCGCCCTGCGCGACGCCGGATTGGCGCCAGAAGAAGTCGGCTACGTCAACGCGCACGGCACCGGCACTCCAGGCAACGATCCAGTGGAAACGCGGGCAATACGCGCGGTATTTGGCGCTCATGCGAATCAACTGGCGGTCAGCTCGACGAAGTCTTTGCATGGACATGCATTGGGCGCGGCGGGAGCTCTGGAGGCTGTCGCGACGATTCTGGCGCTGCAGAGGGGTATCTTGCCGCCGACCGCGAACTACGGCGCGCCTGACCCGGAATGCGATTTAGACTACGTTCCTAATGAGCCGCGAGAGGCAAGGGTGGGTGCGGCACTATCGAATTCATTTGCTTTCGGCGGGCTGAACGCGGTGCTGGCTTTCCGCGCGACCGCCCACTAATCCACCTACCAACCAATAGAATGAGCCGCCGGTTTGTCTCAGTTTGCGTACGAATTAAAACAATAGGTGGCGGACAACCGGGACGATGGTGCCAACCCAGGGCTGCGGGTTGATTTGCCAGTGCCGCGTAAGCTCGTCTGCGAGCGTGAACGTGATCATGATGCCGAGCCAAAAAACGGCGGCGATCAACACGATTCGCGACAAACCCTTGTTGTACTTCACGTGCATGAAGAAAAGCACCACCAAGCTGGCCTTGCAAACTGCAATCGCGAGCGCCACCACCAGGTTCCATTGGCCGAGGTCCTGGAAGGCGATCCAGGTAGTGAGGCCGGTGGCGATCAGCAGCGTGATGAATACAGCAAGATAAGTGCTGACCGGAACGACGTGCTCGTGGAACATCAGGTGGCCGTGAGCCGCGCTTTCCGAATGGCTCGACATCAATTCCCCCGTCTAAAAGCGAATCAAGTACAACAGCGGAAACAGGAATATCCAGATTATATCGACGAAGTGCCAGTAGAGCCCGCTAATCTCCAGTGGCGCGAAATATTGCGATGTGAACCGGCCGCGGGAAGTCATCCACGTAAGCACTAGCAGGATACCGATACCCACGATCATGTGTAGGGCGTGCAAACCCGTCATGAAGAAATAGAAGCACATGAACATTTGCACCTGCGGAGCGTGGGCTCCCCACTCCGGCCTATAGTAGAAGCCGAAGCCGGGCATGGTGTGCTCGAGATAATCGTGATACCACTCGAACCGGAATTTCAGGAAAAGGAACGTGGCGCCCAGCAGCATCGTTGGAATCAACCAGCCGATGATCGCTCCCTTGCGCTTTCCGGTCTGAGCTGAGCGAATCGCCATCGCCATGGTAAAGCTGCTACAGATCAGCACGGCGGTGTTGATGGCGCCGTACTTCACCTCCAAGATATGGCTGCCGAGCAAGAACGCCTGCGGATGGAGGGAGCGATATACCGTGTAGCCGGTGAAAAGGCCGCCGAAAAATAGGATTTCGGTGGCCAGAAAAAGCCACATTCCCAAGCGGCCAGCGTCGTGTTGCTGATCGAGTTCCTCGAACTGATGCGCAAAACCTGTTGGGTTGTCGCCGTGAGTTATGGCTGCATCAGACACGGACCACCTCTGGTTCTGGCGCGGTTTCGTAGTTATAGGCTTCTTCGGTCACTATCGGTATTTTCAGGTAGTTCTCCGTTGGCGGCGGGGATTGTGTTGTCCATTCCAGCCCTTTGGCGCCAAACGGATTCGGACCAGCCACCGGGCCGTATTTCAACGACCAGATTAGATAAATGAACGGGATGATATATCCCACGGCAAGTACCGACGCGCCAGCGGTAGATAGCACGTTGAGCGCCTGAAATTCCGCCGGATACATCGCGTAGCGCCGGGGCATCCCAAGATAGCCGAGTACAAATTGTGGAAAGAACGTAAGATTGAAGCCAATGAAAATGATCGCCGCGGCGATGCGTGCCCAGAGATCCGGATAGAGATGCCCCGTGATTTTGGGCCACCAGAAGTGGATGCCGCCCATAAACGCCATAACGGCGGCGCCGACCATGATGTAATGGAAGTGCGCAACCACGAAATAGGTGCCGCTTAGGTGTACATCGGTCGAGAGGGACGCGAGATATAAGCCCGTCAGCCCACCGATCGTGAAGAGGCCCAAGAAGCCGAGCGCGTAGAGCATCGGCGCTTCATAGGAGATGGATCCTTTGTATAGAGTTGCTGTCCAGTTGAACACTTTAACGGCTGAAGGAATCGCCACCAGGAAGCTCAGAACGGAAAAGACCAGGCCAGCGTAAATCGACTCGCCCGAAACGAACATATGGTGACCCCAAACCAGGAAGCTGATGATCGCAATCGCAAGGCTGGAGAACGCAACAAAGCTATAGCCGAAGATGCGTTTGCGCGAAAAGGCGGCAATCAGCTCGCTGATCACCCCCATGCTGGGCAGGATCATGATGTACACGGCCGGATGCGAGTAGAACCAAAACAGGTGCTGGAACAGCAGAGGATCACCGCCCAGCGCCGGGTCAAAAATGCCCACATGAAGGAGACGCTCAACACCCAGGAGTAACAGGGTGATGGCGATCACGGGCGTTCCAAGGACGAAAATGATGGCGGACGCGTACATCGACCAGATGAAGAGAGGCAACCGGAACCACGTCATTCCCGGAGCCCGCATTTTATGGATCGTTACGATGAAGTTGACGCCGGTGAGAATGGAGGAGAAGCCGGCCACGAAAATCGACAATGCCGCCAAAACCACGTCGGTTGTCGAATACGTAGTGCTGAACGGCGTGTAAAAAGTCCATCCAGTATCGACGCCGCCGGTGCAGACGACGTATAGCATGATCAAGCAGCCAGTGGCGAAAATGTACCAGCTTAATAAATTCAATCGCGGGAAAGCCACGTCGCGTGCGCCGATCATCATCGGAATCAGGAAGTTACCAAGGGTGACCGGAATCGACGGCACCAGAAAGAAGAACACCATCACAAGGCCGTGCGTGGAGAAGAGCTTGTTGTAGGTCTCCGGCTCAACCAACGCGCCCTGCGGCTCAAGCAGATTGATCCGCATCATGGTGGCCGCAATCCCGCCGACCACGAACATCACGGTGATGGTGCAGAGATACAGTAAACCGATTCGCTTGTGATCGACAGTCAGCAGCCATGACTTGACGCCGTAGCGAGCGTTCAGATAATTCACCTGGGGTTCGGCCGAGGCGTTAGGGAGATTTTCCACTGTGGCCGTGGTACTCATTGCCCGTTCGTCCTTTCTTGCGCGCCCAGCGACTTGACGTAAGCGATCAGCTGTAGAATTTGCTCTTCGTCCACTTGGCCGCTAAAAGTGGGCATTATCTGCGGATAGCCGGCCACGTGGATGGTGCTGGGCGTCAAAATCGCCTGGCGCAAGAAGGAATCATCCACCACGCGGGTGGTTCCGTCAGCGAGCTTTTCCGGCTTGCTGTAGATTCCCGCGAGCGACGGGCCGGTACTGGAAGCGGCGGCGTTGTGGCAAGAATCGCAGCCCAACTGCGTGAATAGGCGCGCTCCCTGCTGCGCGAGCGATTCCGATTGCTCGCCTTGCGCCAGCCATGCGGCGAAATCCGTCGGATTCATCACGTACACCCAGCCGATCATTTCAGAGTGGTTCGTCCCGCAATATTGAGAGCAGAAAAGGTGGTACACGCCGGTTCGGTTCGCCTTGAACCAAACTGAAGTATAACGGCCGGGCAACACGTCCTTTTTCACCCGGAAAGCTGGAATGTAGAAGCCATGGATCACGTCCTGCGACGTCATCGTCAGCTTGATGTTTTCGCCCACCGGTACATGGAGCGCGTCGATTTCGCGCGGACCTTCGGGATGTTGGATGTGCCACATCCATTGCTTTCCGATGACGAATATCTCCCGCGAATTGGCGGGCGGCCGGTTGTTGCGCACGAATAATGACGACGACCAAACGAAAATCACGACGCAGATGAGCGAGGGAATAATCGTCCAGCTCAACTCCAGGAACAGCGACGTGTGGGTTTCCGGCTGGTACGGTTTCCCGGGGCGCCGCCGGTATTTGATCGCGAAATAGAAAATGATCGAAAAGATCAGAACCGTGAAAAAGACCGTCACGCCCGTTAAAAAGTAATAGACATGATCGACGCTCTCGGCGATCGAAGAAGCCGCTGGCGGCTGCACTGGGAACTGAAGCCACAGGGCAGCGATAGAATTCAACGCGAATTGAGTGAGACCCATCATCACCGTTCCGTCACAATCCTTTGCAGGCGCGCGATGCTTGCGACGCCGATTTCAAGCCTTGCTCCCGGGCAGCTCGTAATGTTCGCCACGGAAAAAGAAAACCAGAATAATTCCGCCGATCGCAACCGTCAGGCCGCTGGCGATCTTGATTATTTTTGAGATCAGCAGATCGTACTTCCCGGTGTGCGGATCGTAGTGGTAGCAGTACATTAACGCCCGTTCGATGGGCGAGCCGATCTTCCCGCCGGAAGCCTGGTCTAGGGCAAAGCGCAAATCGCGCTCGCGATATTCCACGCCGTAGAAGTATCTGGAAACTCTTCCTTGCGGCGTCAGCACCACGATTCCCGCAGCGTGTGCGTACTGCTTCGAATCCGGATCGTAGGCGTAGCGAAATCCGATGGCATCCGCGAGCTGCTTGATCTCCGGTTGCGTGCCGACCAAAAAATTCCATCCGTGGGCCGCCCCCGGACGGCCGTACATTCCGGCGTACATAGCCTGCTTGGCCGCGGCCAGCACCGGAGTATCCCTCGGATCGATGCTCACCGTCACGACGTTAAAATCCTTGCCAACCGTGGGTGGAATATTCTCCAAAGCGCGGTCGAGACCGTTAAGCACCTGCGTGCAGAGCATCGGACAAGTGTAATAAACCAGCGTTAGGATCACCGGCTTGCTGCCGAAGTACTGCCCCAACTGGACCGTTCGGCCGTTCTCATCCGTGAACACAAGGTCTAGCGGAATTGAATGGTTCAGTTCCTGATCGAAGCGCACCTGCTTCAGTAGATTGGGGTGTACGCCGATGTTTTCCGAGGTCACGAACTGCGCACGCGAAACGGACGGAACTAATAGCGCGGCGGCAAATATCGCCGCGAGTACGCTCCACCATGCCACCTGTGATTGCAACAAACCTCTCACGCTCTGCTCTGTCCTTCCGCACCAAATTCCAAAACTACTTCTCCGCCGTCGGCTTTGCCGTCGCGGCGCCAGTGAAATCCGAGGGAGGCGCCAGATACGCGCAAGGACCCTGAATTTCAGCGCCGCCAGCCACGGTCGGGGGCGCGGGATCGGGTGCCGCGGCTCCCTTGGGCGCTTCACTAGCGGGCCGTGTAGGCAGGCCCTGCGCCAAAACCATATCCATCGCGCGGCTAATCGGAACGCGAACGATTCCCGCTTGGCGATCCACCCAACCGTAGGTGTTCACTTCGCTTTCCTGCTGCTGGCAATAATCCACAAGATCCTCATGGGGTTGCGCCTGAACCATCGGGCTCGGCGGAAGCTGCCGCAACGTCGGGTTCACAACCGCGGACGGCGCCGCAGGTTGCCCCAAGGGCGCGATCTTCGAGAAGTAGTTGAACGCCCAAGCCATCAAGACGAGCGTTACAACAATGACCACCGCGAGCCAGAAGCCGAACTGGAGAGCGGAACTGACGCTCGCGTCCCGCTTCTCGTAACCGGCGCTCGCGTCGGGAGCCTCTCCGTCGTGTTTGTGCTTAGTCTCCATGCTCGGGCTCCAACACCACTCCTTCAAATCTCGGATCATGCAGCGGCAGCAACGGCAACTTCTTCAATTGCCCCATGAACGTGCCCAGCCAGAGGCCGCCGATGCCGACGATAGCGAAGAGGTCCAGCCAATGGACCTGCGGCGCGGCCTTTTCCCACGCCGGTACGACGATCCAGTACACATCGACCAGCGTCAGGCACACCAGCAGCAGCGCCACCGCGGAAAGGCGGCGTGGTCGGCGCTTCACTTTTCTTACCAGCAACAAGAAGAACGGCACGAAAAAGTGCAAAATCACCAGGATCACCGCTACGGGCGTCCACGAACCGAACGCGCGCTGCGAATACCACGGTATTTCGTCCTTCAAGTTGCCGGCCCAAACGATTAGCAACTGGTCGAACGAGAGATAGGCCCATAACATTAGGAACGTAAGCATCAGGTTGCCGAGATCGTTAAAGCGGAGAGGATCTACAACATCCTTGATCGGCTCTTTTTCCGCCAGCATGCGCAGCACGAACACGGCAAACGAGAGGCCAGCCAGAACTTCAATGACGATCCACATCATTCCGTAAATCGTCGAAAACCAGTGGGGCTCGAGCGACATGACCCAATCAACCGAAGCGGCGGTGACAATGAAAGCCCACAAGATCACGCCGGGCGCGCTGAGCGCGGTCATTTTGCCTTTGTACTTAAGGTCGCCGGAGTTGTCCTGAGCGCGAGACCATTTATTGAGGAAGGTGACGAGCAGGAGCAAAATCACGAAGTAAACTACCGCCCGAATGATGAAGTCGGGCGTATTCAGCCACCATTGCTTTTGCTGAAGGATCGGATCGGCCTGCACCATCGCTGGGCGAGCCCAAGCGAATAGATAGCGCATTCCGATCAGGACCGGGATGAATAAGATCGCCATCAGCCAGAGCGATCGAGAGGCCGCCTCCAAAATGCGGCGCAGCGGATAACCCCACCGCCCACCCGTAAGGTGGTGCAGCATCAACACAGCCAGACAGCCGGACGGTAGGCAGAACCAGTACAGATAGGCGAAAAGATACGAGTGGAACAGCGACTGCCAGCCCGCAAAGCCCGAGCGCGCCCCGCCCAGAACACCAAAAATAACGAAAAGCGCGCCGCCAATCAGGCCCCAGATGTAGCTCTGATTGCGAACGCGGTCGAAAGTCCGATTTGTATCCGACGTGCTCATTGCGCCTGTCCCGGCGTCTGCCCCTGCGCTGCCGGCGCCTGCGTCAATTTTTGCCGTTCAGCATCCGGAACGTCCTGCAACTTGGCGTTATGGCTCGCTTGCAGCACGCGGATGTATGCGGCGATCCGCCAGCGGTCCGCCGGAGTTACGCGAGATGAATAGCTATACATGGCGCCAATTCCGTTCGTCATGACCTGAAAAAAATGCCCCACCGGCGCCTGGCGCAGCCTGGGAATCATGTACGACGGCGGCTCCGGAAAGCCGCGCTGGACGATCATTCCGTGGCCGGTGCCGGCATAATCGTGGCAAGGCGAGCAATAAATGTTGTATCGCTCCCGGCCTCGCTCAAGATCCGCGCGCGTAATCGGGAACGGAAACCTGTTCGACAGGACGCCATTCTCCGTACCGGAATACATCAGCTCGTCGATTCGCAATTCACCGCGAGCCACCGTGCCGGGGACCGCGGGCCGGTTGGAGCGCCCATCGGCGAAGAATTTACTCGGCCAATCCGGCAAATATTTGGGTTGAACGTGCATATCAAGACGGCAGCCCGAAAGCATCAGCGCCAAACCAGCTAGGCACGCCGCCATTTGCCAGCGGCGCCGCGCAACAAGTGCACGTGGTTCATTGCGAAGTCCGGCGTCGAGTTGGAAATTATTCCTCAACTTCAAATACTCCGTGCGGCTTTAGACCCTCTAAAAAAGCTTTCGTCCGCTGCAAATCGAAATTCTTATCGTGCGATTTTATGCACAGGAAAAACTTATCCGTGGTCGAATGCGCGAACCGCTCCACGTTGAACACCGGGTGATACGGATTCGGGAGGCCGTTCAACGCCAGCATCGCGACCACCGTGGCAATGGCTCCGCCGAGAATCGTCAGCTCAAAGGTGATCGGGATCCACGCCGGCCAGCTGTTAAACGGCTTGCCGCCGATGTCCAGCGGGAAGCTGATCACGTTGGCATACCAGCACATGAAAAACCCGGCGCAGCCGCCGAAAAGCCCTCCCAAGAAGGTGAAGATCGGCACCGACGTCCACTCGAACCCGATTGCTTCGGCCAAACCCTCGACCGGAATAGGGCTGAATGCGTCAATCCGCTGGTAGCCGGCTTCGCGCGCGCGATGCGCCGCCGCCAGCACTTCTTCCGGCGAATCGAACTCAGCTAGCAAACCGTACATGGCCTTGCTATTCATATAGCCGATACTGCTCCCCGAAACTTCCCTATCAGTAAATTCTCCGCCGACCCGGCTCGCGCGTTACGTGCGGATCGCCGGATTCGGATTGCGCACGCGCGCCAGATAACTCGTGCGTGGCCGCGTGTTCAGGTCCGACATCAAAATGTAGTCGCGCTGCTGCGCTTTCAGCTTGGATACGCGGCTGTTCGGATCGTTGATATTGCCGAATACGATCGCGTCCGCCGGGCAAACCTGCTGGCACGCCGTGACGATCTCTCCGTCCTGAATCGTGCGGTTCTCGCGCGTGGTGCGAATCTTCGCTTCCTGAATACGCTGCACGCAGTAGGTGCACTTCTCCATCACGCCACGGCTCCGGACCGTCACATCCGGGTTGCGCACGCCGTAAAGGCTCTTCGTATCCCAATCGGAATAGAGGTAGAAATTGAACCGGCGCACTTTCCACGGGCAGTTGTTCGAACAGTAGCGCGTGCCCACGCAGCGGTTATACGTCATGTCGTTCAGGCCCTCGGGCGAGTGCGTTGTGGCGCCGACCGGACAAACGTATTCGCAGGGAGCGTTTTCGCACTGCATGCACGGCAGCGGCTCGAAATAAGCTTCGGGGTTTTCCAGGTCGCCGCGGAAGTACGTATCGATGCGAATCCAGTGCATGATGCGGCCGCGCATCGTCTGATCCTTGCCGACCACCGCGATGTTATTTTCCGCCTGGCACGCGATCACGCACGCGTTGCAGCCCACGCAGCGGTTTAAGTCGATCGAGAGAGCCCAGGCGTATCCGTCGTACTTATAATTCGGATAGAGCGAGAGCGTCTTGTTTTCCGTCGTGTCGTCGTGCTTTGCGAACGTGGGATTCTTGCGGAATTCGTCGAGCGTTGCGATCTGCACCAAATCCCGCTGCTCCACGGCGGCGAGGCTTTCCTTGTCCGTCTTTTGGCCTTCGTAATCGATGGTGTATTGGTGCTGAACGCACGCTAGCGGGTAGTTCTTTCCGGTCTTGCTTATCTGCAAGCCGGTCGCGAAACTGGGTGCCGATGATGTACGCAACAGATAAGCGTTAAATCCCGCGCCCGTGCCCACGGAGCCGGTGCGCAGCCGGCCATATCCGAAATGGATCGTGACAGAATTATCCGCGTGGCCGAAAGTCACAAAAACAGGCGCGCTTACCTTCCGGCCGTTAAGATCGAGTTCGACGTAATCCTGCGTGTTGATGCCCATCTTCTGCGCGGTATTCGGGCTCACGAACGCGGCGTTGTCCCAGGCAAGCCGCGAAATCGGCTTCGGAAGTTCCTGCAGCCAGGCATTGTTGTTGTACAACCCATCGCCGACGGTCGGATCCGAGAGGAACACCACTTCGAGCGCGCCCGCTTCGCCCGCCGAAGCCGGCGCCTGCTTCAGAAAGTCGCTCTGCAAAGCCGCGTTAACCGAAGGAAATGCTGAACCGGTTACGTAACCCTGATATAGCGTGAGTTCCCAGAAATCGTCGAACGCCTTCCCTTTTTCGGTGCGCTGGCCTTGCCAGTAATTTTGAACTAGATCGTGGCTCGAAACTCCGGGCTGCCCGGAAAGGATGGCCACGATCTCATGTTCCGAGTGGCTGTCGTAGAGCGGCGCAATTAGCGGCTGCACAACTCCGGCCGTGCCGTCGTATGCGCGCGTGTCGCTCCAGCTCTCCAGGTAGTGCGTGGCCGGAACTTCCCAGTGGCACCACTCCGAAGTCTCGTTGAAGTATAGGCCCGAATAAACGCGGAGCTTCGCTTTGATGAGCGCGCTCAAAAAATCCAAATCGACGGGCGCGTCGTACACCGGATTCCCGCCAAGAATCAGCAGGAAGTCAACCTTGTCCGCGTTGAGATCGTTGACCAAATCCTTGATCGAAGCCATCTGGTCAACCGGCTCCGCTTCGATTGATTCCGTGTAAACCACGGTCTTGCCGACGTTCCCGAGCGCGGCATTCATCGCGTGCGCAATGGCATGAACGATTGGTGGTTGGGTTTCGCCCGCGATCACCAGGGAAGAGCCACGATGCGCCGTCAGGTCGTCTGCAACAGCCTTCAGCCAATCCACGGGAATATTAGCGGCGGCTTGGGACGGGGCGGCAGCTACTCCCACAGCCGTCGCCAGTTGACGCGTGAACGCCTCTATGTCGGACGAACGAAGCGGCAGGCGATGGTCGGACATCGCCCCGGTGATCGTCGCCATGCTTTCGACCACGTACAGCCGGTTTAAGTTCGAAGAGGGACCGTCCGGCAGCGCGCGGCGACTCGCAAAATCATGGATATAACGCACATGGCCGGACCCCGTCTGCAAGAAGTCCGCATCGAGCGAAACAATCACGTCCGCCTGATCGAACTGGTACGCCGCATTCACCGGACGTCCAAACGCCATCTGCGCGCCGGCGCGGGCCGAATGACCGCCGGTCGGCTCGTACTGATGCCATTTCGCGCCGGAAAACTGCGCGAGCAAGGTCTTAAGTTGCGATCCAAGCGTCGGCGACGTGACCGTCGTCGTCAGGATTCGAATGCCGGCGCCGTCTCCGATGTGCCGCCCGCGCACGTTGCTCATCGCGGCGACGAATTCAGTCCAGCTGCTCAGGTTGCCGTCGTACCGGATCGTCTGCGCGCGATCGGGATCGTACATGTTCAGAATCGACGCTTGCTGAATTGCGTCCGTGGCGCCCAAGCTGCCCGGGTGTCCGGGATTGCCCTCGATTTTCGTGGGCCTCCCCATATGGCTCTCAACCAGCAAGCCAACCGCGCCGCCAGATTCCGGGATCGACGTGGCGTAGAAAAGTGGTACGCCGGGGACAATTTCTTCGGGCGGCCGAACGTACGGCACAATCTTTTCTTGCGGTAGCTTCGTGCACGCGCTCAATCCGGCCATCGCCGCGGAGGCGGCCATGAGCTTCAGGACGTCGCGCCGGTTAATTCCGTCCGAATCCTTGTAGCGCGCCGGAAACTCATTTTCCTTGAAGTCGCGATGGAGCTTCGTGTCGGACAGCTCCTCCAGGCTCTGCCAGAGGCGCTTTTTGCCCATCTTGTCCAGATTGGTGCGCGCCACGTTCAGATCGACTGAATCGTTGGGCAAGCTCTTCGGTTTGGAATCGCCGTTCATTGAATCGCTTTTCATCGATGACAGGTAGAGCAGTACTGATATGTCTGCAAATCGTATTTTTTCACCAGCACGCGGCCCAGCGACGCTTGGTCCGTGTATTTCACGCCTTCGAATGTGACCGGCGCGCCGTATGAGGGCTGTTGGTAAAAAGGATTAAACACTTGCGATTCGGGCCGTACGTATTTGGCCGGATCGCGATGGCATTCCAGACACCACGACATGTAGAGAGTTCCCGTCTTATAGGTCAACGGCTCCGTGGCAATCGGACCGTGGCACGTCGTGCAACCGATGCCCTTCGCCACGTGAATGCTATGGTTGAAATACACGAATTCCGGCAGCTCGTTCACCTTGTTCCATTGCAGCGAAACGTTCGTCCGGTAGCTGGCCCGCACCGGCTCAAGCATCTGCGCGTTCGTCCAAATCTGCGAATGGCAGGTCATGCAAGTCTGCGTTGGCGGCACGCCCGCGTACCACGATTTTTCCACGTCCACGTGGCAGTAGCGGCAATCAATTCCGAGCTCCCCCGCATGGTGGCGATGGCTGAACGGCACCGGCTGCTGCAACACTGCGTGCTCGTTCGTGTACCACGGCGAAAGAGCGATCTCGTACAAGACGAAAGTCAGCACGCCCAAGAACACGACCGCGCCGACGATACTGAATCGGGCGATCATGTTCGAGCTGCGATGAAAAATTTGTGCCATCGAGCGCCTTAATAACCCTTCCAGTCCCTACTTCGCTTCCACATCCAAACCCTGCGGCTTCTCGCCTCCAGCCGGATTGCTACCGTCGGAATCATGCTTCCGGCGGAACCGGGTACAGCGATGTATGCGGCCCCGTTTCGCTCGTCTCATGCACCAGCGTGCGCATTTCCACGATCGAAATCATGGGCAGGAAGCGAATGAACAGATAGAACAGCAGGAAGAACATACCGATCGTTCCCGCGAACGTGGCCCAGTCCCACCGAGTCGGGAAGAACATGAACCACTTCGAAGGCTCGTACTCGTGATGCAAGCTCACCACGATGATCACGAATCGTTCGAGCCACATGCCGATGTTGATGACCAGCGAGATGAGAAAGAGCGCCAATTCGTGGCGGCGCACCTTTCGCCACCACAGGAATTGCGGCAGCACCAGGTTGAACGTAATCAACGTCCAGAATACGAATGCATATTGCCCAGTCATGCGCTCTACGAACTGCGCCCGTTCGTACTGATTGGCGCTGTAGAACGCCATGAACATTTCCATCACGTAGCTGTAAGCGACGATGATGCCCGTGGCCAGCATGACCTTTGCCATGATGTCCAGGTGCCGCTCCGTCACCATTTTTTCCAGGTGGTAGTACTTGCGCAGAGGAATCGCCAGCGTCAAGACCATCGCGAATCCGGAATAAATGGCGCCCGCAACGAAGTAGGGCGGGAAGATCGTGCTATGCCAGCCCGGCACGATCGCGATCGTGAAGTCGAAGCTCACTACCGTGTGAACGGAGACAACCAGCGGCGTGGCAAGGCCGGCCAGCAAGATCGAAGCGAATTCGTAGCGTGCCCAGTGGCTGGCCGAACCTCGCCAGCCCATGGAACCAATCCCGTAAACGAGTTTTTTGATCCGGCTGGTGGCGCGGTCGCGCAGAGTTGCCATGTCCGGAATCAGGCCGACGAACCAGAACAACAACGATACCGTGAAATACGTCGATACCGCGAACACGTCCCATACCAGTGGGCTGCGGAACTGCGGCCACAGCCACATCGGATTCGGGTACGGCAGCAGGTAATAGAACAGCCACGGCCGGCCCATGTGCAACAGCGGAAACATACCCGCGCACATGACGGCGAAAATCGTCATCGCTTCCGCGAAGCGGTTGATCGATGTCCGCCACTTTTGATGCAGCAGCAGCAGGAACGCGGAAATCAGCGTGCCGGCATGGCCGATTCCGATCCACCAGACGAAATTGGTGATCGCGAACCCCCACGCCACGGGAATATTAATGCCCCAGATGCCGACGCCCTTGATCGCCAGCAGCGTAATAACCGTATTCAACAGCATCAGCAGGCAGAATGAGATGAAGGCGCCAAAAATCCAGCCGGGAGTGGTATTGCCCTTCCCTATAACGATGGAGCTGATCTTCTCGGTGACGCTGCCCAGCGTCTGGCCGGGGGCAAGAAGCGGGTCGGCCCCGTGCAGCGGGTCGGGTCTAACTGCTACGACTGATTTTTCAGAACCTTCAGAAGCCACGTACTTTTCCCGGTCCTATCTGGCGGATGCCTGCCCCTGTTCGGAGGGAATAAAAGCTGGCCCAGAATCCCCCACGGCCGTTCACATCACGCACGCCACACTCCGCGCCGCACCTTCGCGCCGGTAATTCCCAAAAGGCCCGCGCGGCTAAAGCGCGGTTGCCTTTAACTCCAGGCGCGCTCTGATGTGAGCGGAAATACAAAAACGACGCGGTAGAATATGACAACGCTCTCGCTTACGCAAGTTCAAATCGAAAAAAATTTTGGCGAGTGTTTTCCCATCACAAATGCGTTTCCTTGTGCTCGCGCGAGCGCTGTGCCGTTTTGGGCATTCGCGCCGCACCTCGCGCGGTTTTTGAAACGCGCGATTGCTACGATCAACGTATGCGGTTCGTCCCATTTATCGCGATCGTGTCTGCGCTCGCCGCGTCGTCGTGTATTTCGGCCGATGTGATCGTTCTCAAGAACGGCAACCGCATCGTCGGCATGAACGTCACCGAAGACGGCGGTCGCGTGACCTATCAAACATCTGCGGGGCAGCTTTCTATCCCGAAGGCGATCGTCGCGCGCATCGAGCGCGACGGCTTTTCCTCTTCACTCGCTGATGGCGCGGCGATTGCACCGCCCGTTTCCGCGCCGCAAATCGAGCCTGCAGTCGGCTATGAAGAGATCGCGCAGAAGGCTGTCCACGGCGGTGCCGTGGATTACGCATACATCGAGAGTTTGGAGTCCGGCGCTCGGACCGGTGCGGCCAACGCTATCAACAAAGTCGCCGCCGCGCATTACGCCGCGGCGCAATTTTTCCTGGCAACGGGCGATTCCGAATCCGCAATCGAGCAGTACCAACAAGGCCTGGAATTCGCTCCTAGTAATTTCGGGCTGCTCATGAATCTCGCCGTGCTCTATTTGCGCCAGAGCCAGTTCACCCAGGCCCTCAACCCGCTGCAACAAGCGCGAACGGTTTCTCCCGATTCAGCCGACGTGTACAAATTGATGGGCTGGGCTTATTACGGTGCCGACAAAACCGGCGAGGCAATCGAGGCTTGGAAGCAGGCGGTGAAGTTGCGGGCCGATCCCGATGTCGTCGAAGCGCTCAAAAAAGCCGAACGCGACCAGGCGCTGGAATCCAGCTACCGCGAGGGCGAGACGGCGCACTTCGACCTGAAATACTACGGCGGAGCGGCGCCGGAATTGGCGCGCGGCATTTTGAGCGCGCTCGAAAACGATTACAACGACCTGCAGTCGCAACTCGATTACACGCCGCCAGAACAAATCGCCGTCATCCTTTATACCGGGCAGGCCTTTGCCGACATCACGCGCGCGCCTTCCTGGGTTGGCGCACTCAACGATGGGCGCATTCGCATTCCCGTGGAGGGATTGACCTCCGTCACTCCCGAATTAGCGCGCGAATTGAAACACGAGCTCACGCACAGCTTCGTTGGCCAGAAAACCCACTATCGAGCGCCCACCTGGCTGCAGGAAGGAATCGCGCAATGGATGGAGGGCCGCCGCAGCACTTCCGACGCTGCCTTTTTAGTGGACGCGGCGAAGAAAGGCGCCCTTCCATCGCTCGGAGCGCTCGACGGTTCCTGGATTCAATTTGGCGACGAAAATGCCTCGGTCGCCTACGCGTGGTCTCTCGCCGTGATCGAATCGATCATCGACCGGGGCGGCATCGGGGATGTCAATCGTTTGTTGGACGCCATGGCGAGCGCGCCCTCGCCACAAGACGCCGTCCAGCAATCGCTGCGGATGAGCTACGGCGAACTGCAGCAGCAAGCCATCGACTATCTGAACCACGCCTACCTGGGCAATTAGGAGCAGAAACCGGCTGGCCAGCACATATTTGGCGGTGTTTGGGCCGCGCACCACGGCTAAACTGTTTTCAATTCAAAGGAACCAAATCCTTCACATTGAAAGGAGTTTGAGGCCTCTAACCCGCCCATCCTTGGGATCAAAGGGTCGCAAGCAGGCCCGCCAGCAGAGCGGCTCGCTCCGGCAGCGACCGCAGCAGCACGTATTCCCGCGGGCTGTGCGCGCCGTCACCCACGGCGCCCAGCCCGTCCAGCGTCGGCACTCCCAGAGCCGCCGTGAAATTCCCGTCGGAAACTCCGCCAACCCAGGCTTCCTCCAGCGGCAAACCTATTTCGCCCATGATCGCCTTTGCTCGCGCAAAAAGCTTCTGCACTCCGGGAGATCGCTCCATCGGCGGCCGGTTCGCTCCGCCGCTTACCTCGATCCGTGCGCCCGGCAGAATCGGCCGCAAAGCGCGTAGCGCGCGATTGATTTTCGGCGCGTCGGCGGAATGCGCGTACCGAATGTCGATCTTCGCGCGCGCGTGTTCTGGAATTACATTCGATACAGTTCCCCCAGCCGCCACTGTCGCTTGCACGGTAATGCCGCGCCGCCGGTCGTTCATCTTCATCAAACGCACGATCTGCAGCGCTAGTTCGTGAACCGCGTTCACGCCGGCTCCAGGCAAATGCGGGGCGATTCCCGCGTGCCCCGACCGGCCCGTGACCACGATTTCCGCCGAGCCAGCGCCCTTCCGCGCTGTTTTCAGCCGTCCTTCGCTTCCGGCAGCCGGCTCCAGCACCAGCGCGGCCTCGCTC
This sequence comes from Candidatus Acidiferrales bacterium, assembly GCA_030038275.1. Classification (GTDB taxonomy): domain Bacteria; phylum Acidobacteriota; class Terriglobia; order Acidiferrales; family UBA7541; genus Palsa-295. The sequence continues at coordinate 26,627 of JASHPG010000009.1, forward strand.
CGCACCGCCTCGCGCTCGATGTGGACGCGCGACGTTTTGCTGCCGGTTTCTTCATCCGAGTTCCAGAAGAAGACCAACCGCTGTTCCGGAC
>JASHPG010000119.1 GCA_030038275.1 Candidatus Acidiferrales bacterium
CGCCGGAGGAGCACCCAAGACGGACGCGAACTGCGTCGATACTGCCGCCGTTGGAAAGTCGAACGCCTTTTCGCTTGGTTGCACAACTTCCGCCGCCTGGTCAGCCGTTGGGAATATCACGAGCTCAATTTCCTAGGTATGGTCCAACTCGGCTGCCTTGTCATCCTCTTAAGGAATTTATGAGATGGCTTCTAGCACAATTGGATGTGTGGCGACCACTAGAGACTCAGCGATTGGCGTTCACACGCGCCGATGCTCTGAGGTAAAGCGACTTGCTTTACAAACGGCGCGGAGAATGACAAGCTGGCGCCACAAAACTCCATGGCCGCAGGAAACGACATGAAGCTATTCACGCCGCGCGAAGCGGCGCAGGTGCTGGGAATCAGCTATCCGACGCTGAAGCAGTGGATTTACAAGGGCAAGATTCACACCGTAAAGACGGCTGGCGGACACCATCGCGTGCCTGAAAAAGAAGTGGATCAATTTCTCTACCGCGCTTCGGAACAGGGCGAAGTGCGCGAGCGGCGAACGAATTTCCGGCGCATCAGCGGACGGAATCAACTGGTTGGGCGCGTGACGGACATCAAGCTCAGCGGATTAATGGCTCAAGTGACGCTTTCGATTGGCGGACAGCGGATCACGTCGATTATCACGGCGGATGCGGTGCGGGAGATGCGGCTGAAAGTGGGCGATACGGCAGCGGCGCTGGTGAAATCGACCGAGGTGATGATTGTCAGACCATGATCTTCCCTAGCGTTACTCTGTTGGTTGGCTAAATCTCTGTAGCGTTGGGTTTTTGGTAGTTAGCCGGAAGCACCGCTCATGTTTGTGGGTTGCGAGCTGTGCCTTGTCGCGAAGCGCCGTACTTTCGCAGGAGGCGCAGCGGACGAAGCGCGGAGTAGAGCGGCGCCAGCGGGCACGGGAGACGCATCGACTGCCAGTCGTCGGCGGCTGGGGCTGTGGCAAGCCGGGTCGCGTAGCGAATTCCTTCGAGCGTTCCGAGCGCCATCTGGCGACGATAGGCGAAAGTAGCGCGCGCGCTGAGCGGGACGTGGTTTCGGGCCAGCAGGCACCGCATCATCCGCGAAGCGATGGATCCAGCTCTCGCATCCGCATGAACCCGCGAGCGAACCTCATCCGGCATCGAAATTTGGAACAAGCGATCCGCTAGCGCGAGGCCAAGATGCAAGATGCGGCGCGCGCGAACGGCATCAGCGAACGCATACGCGCGATCCCAATCTATCCGCGGATGCGAAGCCGCGAACTGAGCCACGTCCGCGACCCAGATGAAGCGCTGCCAGAAGTCTTTCGCGCCATGAACGCAAAGGAACACCAGGGTATCTTCGGGGCTGAACGTGCGAACGTCATGCCCGCTCAGGCACACATACGCTAGGCGTGCAGCGAGTTCGTCAATATCTGGCCTCGATGGAAAGTGGCGGAGCGTATGTTCGGTATGCAGCTCAACCATGAGGCGGCGATCTCGATCGCGATAGTTGTATTCGCCGGGAATCAGCGACGAAGTTCCGTTGGGTGAAAAAATGGGTGGAAACTCTCTTGAATAGCCTAGCTCCGAGAGAACTCGGTCCGCGGCTGCGATGTCGCGTTGGCGCAGGACAATATCGACATCCTCGAACTCCCGCAGCGCGACATCTCCATAGGCTTGGACCGCAAGGATGGGCCCTTTATACGGAAACGCCTCGACACCCGCCGCAAAAAGCGCATCCAGTACGCGAATCAGCTCGGCGGCCAACACCAAACTGCGAAGCGAGGCCATGCGAACGTGCTCTTTCAAGCGCTTGAAATGCTCGGGAGACACTACAATCGTACTGATTTGGGAAAGGTGCCGAAGCAATAGCGGCGCAACGCCGTGTTCGGCCGCCGCTGAAATCAGCAAATCCCAATCGAGCGGCTGGGCAAGCGCGGCGCGAATTTCGTCCGTCGTCGCCGCATCGAGGCGCGTTCGGGAGCAGCAGACGAGGAACTGCTTTTCGGGACAGGCCAAATCAATCGTGGGTGTCGCCATCTGGCGTCCAAGACCGGCGAGAGAATATTACGCCATTGGGCAGGAAATCGGACGCAATCCGGTTCGGCAGGACGCGAGATGCCCAACGTACGGAGCGCCAACTGAGAGCACGCTACGCCGCCATTTTTTGGTCCCAGATCCCCTGCATTGCGATCTTTTTGCCGATTCGAAGCAGACCTGAACGAAAGCCATTCGGATCGATACCGGCGGAGGAGCACACGGCCTCGAAATCGCTATGATCCTCGAAGAGAAATCTCTGTGCTTCACGGCGGATTCGCAAACTGCCGTTGCGCCAATCTTCCACGGCCACCATCAAAACCGCAATCCAAAGCTGCCGCTCGGATAGGCAATCGTCGGTCGTACTACCCACGATTCGCGCTGCTGCGTTCTCCAACATCCTAGCCCCCCTGCCGCGCTTCACTCCCATTCTTCTTGCGCAGACTCGGCGATCAAAATGCACGTGGCGGGCCAAGGCACGGAGGAGAGGCGTCGCCGGTCCCGCAAGTGGATGGACATTTTGTGTGCAAAGGACTTGCGTCTGTTCCGCGCCTAGAAAGGCGCAAATCCATACTGATACAGACGAACTGAAGGGTGGTTCGTGCAAGCGCAGATGTTTCAATCGGGAACTTTGAAGATGCGGGTGAAACCAGACGCTTTCGGCGACAGCTACCGCTGCACGGTTTCCGCGGACAGGATTTCGCGAAGCTTAGAGGCAAGCGAAGCCATGTTGAACGGCTTCTGCAAAAGCACGGCGTCGTCCGCCAAGATTCCGTGGTGAACGATCGACTGATCGGTGTAGCCAGACATGTAAAGGATCTTTATGCCGGGACGCAAACGTGAGATTCGTTCGGCAAGTTCACGGCCGCTGATTCCCGGCATCACCACGTCGGTCATCAAGAGATGAATGGGTCCCGAGTGCATGCCGGAGAGTTCGAGGGCTGTGTGGCCGTCCTCGGCCTCAAGGACGGTATAGCCGCTCATTTCCAAATACTGGCGAGCCAGCTCACGGACGCCTTTTTCATCTTCTACGAGAAGAATCACTTCGGATCCGCGCGGCAGAGACGAAGATTCTGGGCGGCGGTCGAAGACTTCGCGTGGAACTTCCTCCGCGATTTTCGGCAAGTAAATCTTGAACGTAGTTCCGCGCCCCGGTTCGCTGTACACCCAAATATACCCGCCGCTCTGTTTCACGATACCGTACACGGTGGCAAGCCCTAGTCCCGTTCCCTTTCCCTTTTCTTTCGTGGTGTAGAAGGGTTCGAAGATATGGGCCTGAATGTTGGCATCCATGCCGCATCCGTTGTCCGTGACCGCCAGCATCACATATTTCCCGGGCGAAAGGACCACCGGCGGCTGGGAGTCGGATTGATCGAGCTCTACGTTGCCGGTTTCGATGGTCAGCAGGCCGCCGCGCGGCATAGCGTCGCGCGCGTTCACGGCCAGATTCATGATCACCTGCTCGATCTGGCTGCGGTCGGCTTTCACAAGCCAAAGATCGGGTTCCGTGGACGTTCGCAGCTCGATATCCTCTCCGATTAGGCGGCGCAGGATTCTCTCCATGTCGCTCACGACGCTGTAAACATTGAGAACTTTGGGCGCAAGCATCTGCTTACGGCTGAAAGCGAGTAATTGCTGAGTGAGCGACGTGGCGCGGCGCGCTGCTACTTGTATTTGCTCGGCATTGCGCCGCAGAGAGTCAGCCGCGGGCAGGCGGTCCGTCATCAGATCGGCGTAGCCCTGGATCACCATCAGCAGATTGTTGAAATCGTGCGCGATGCCGCCAGCCAATCGCCCCACAGCTTCCATTTTCTGAGCCTGACGAAACTGCTCTTCGAGGCGCTTGCGGTCCGTTACGTCGAGCGCCATGCAGATCGCGCCGCGGGCGCCGCCTTCGGCGTCACGAAGCGGTTCGACGTGGCAGGCATACGAACCTTCCTTCCAATCCAGTTGAAACGTGACTGGCTCGCCGCCGACGGCGCGGCGGTGCGCCGCGATCGGAAGGAAACTGGGATCTTTCGTCTCGAAATATTCCGACAACAACATGCCTACGATCTGATCGCGCTTGAGGCCCAGCCGCGCGAGCCCCGCGCCGAGCGCGGACGTAAACCGCAAGTCGGTGTCCACCGTCCAGACGACTGCGGGGAGTTGTTCCATCAGCACGCGCAAACGCGCTTCGCTTTCGCGCAACAGGGCCTCGGCGCGTTTGCGCTCGATGGCGAAGGCTATCTGGCCGCCGACCGACGACAAAAATTCCACGTCGTGCCCGGTATAAGCGTTCTCGCGATCGTAGCTTTGGACTACCAGCACCCCAATTGTTTCGGTCGGCGTTCGCAGCGGAACGCCAAGCCAGGAGCGCGAGGGAGTGCCCTGCAGATCGACTTCACCCTGCGCCACCAACTCTTGCATCCTGTGAGGTGAAATCAGCTGGGCTTCGCCGGTGCGCAAAACGTAAGAGGCACAGCCACGGCCCAGCTCTTGCGGTTCGGGCTGAGGATCGAACTTGTCGCGGAAAAGCGGAAACGTGAATGTTCCCGCGGCGTCGCGCAACGCCACGAAGCAATTATCCGCGTCCAGCGCTTTGCTGATGGCGTCATAGACCATGCCGAGTAGATCATCGAGGTTGTCCGTGGCGCCGATGGCATGGATGATTTCCGTGCTTACCTGGCGACGAAGTTCAGCGACCTTGCGCTCGGTGACGTCTTCGGCCGTGCCGTCGTGGCTGACGATTTTGCCGCTCGTATCGCGCAGAGCGCGCACGTTCATGGAAATCCAGATGATGCTGCCGTCCTTGCGCGGCATCTGGCACTCGAAACCGTTTAGTTCGCCTTTTTCCTCAAGTTGGCGTTTCACCTCGTCTCGAATGGAGGGGTCCACGTAAAGTTGCTGTCCGATGTCGTAGATTTCCGCAATCATTTCCGCGGGAGAGGAATACCCCGCAATGCGGGCCATCGCGGGATTGACGGTCAAAAACTTTCCTTGAGGAGTCGATTCGAAAAATCCTTCGATGGCATTCTCGAATATTCGTTTGTACCGCTCTTCGGCAATCTGTTGGGCGCTGGCGGCGCGGCTTCGTTCCGTTATGTCCTCGTAGATGCCAAAAAAGCCTTGTGGTTCGCCGTTCACTACAAGCGGTACTCCGGTGATGCGAACGTCGATAATGGAACCGTCGCGGCGGCGGCGTTTGGCGGCAAGGCAGATGCTTCCGTCGCGCGCGATGTCTTGCACCAACATTACCGTCTCCGCTTCATGCCCGGGAACAGCCACTAACGATTCAAGCGTTCGGCCGCGGATATCGCCAAGCTCGTATCCGAAAAGATGTTCGAAGGCCGGATTGCACATTTGTACGCGGCGCCCTAAGTCAATAGCGACAATTGCGGAAGGATTATTTTCGGTAAGAGCGCGCAGAAAAGCGGTGCGTTCTGAAATCTGGCGTTCCGCGACGGCATGCGCGGTCATATCCTGAATCACCGCCAGGACGGCGTCTTTACCTCTAAAGAGGATTCTCTGGGTGGTTACCTCGACCTCGAATACCTCGCCATTTTTGCGGCGATGTCGCCAGCAACCTTCGCGGGCAACCTGTTTTGGCCGCTGTTTTGCTTCTGAAGACACTTTGACTAGTCGTGGGACGTCCTCTTGCGGACGAATATCGGTGATGCGCATCCGAAGAAGCTCATCGCGCGTGTAACCGTACGTTTTGACCGCCGCGTCGTTCACTTCCAGGAATGCAAATGTTCGGGCGTCGAACACGTACATCGGATAAGGATTGCTGGAAAAAAGGAGTTCAAAGTTGGCGCCGGAGATGGGGAAAATAGCCGCACGCTGCCCGGCTCCCTGTAGCGGTTCCGGAGCCAGCGGCGCCTTCCGGCCAGCGATATTAGCTGTGCGAGACGCGGGCTTCCTCTTGCGGCCGCCCGCACGAAGTCGTATCGGCATCAGTCCAAACGCAAATAGGATAAGAGCTTAGGGCCGGAAAAAGAGCCCGCCCCACGACAGCCCTTTATACAAGCGCGCTCGTTGACGTCACAATGGTACGTCCGTACCAGTTTTCCGGTCATTTTCAAGAAAATACGTGCGCATCAGAAGGCTTGCGCCTCGAATGCGGTAAGATAGAAATGGAAAGCGCCGGCAAAGCTTTCCCGCGAAAAATGAACAGGGCCGAAAAGGCGGGCGACGTAACTATAACGCGCGACATCTTCGACGCTGAATTGGAAGCGATCGCGCAGGCAAGCCACGGCGATCCTTTTCACATTCTTGGTCCTCATTGGATTGAACGGAGCGGCATCGCCCTCATAGTCGTGCGCGGTTTCCGCCGGGGAGCTACCCGAGCCGAGATCATTTGGAAATCAGGCGGAGCCACGTCTCCAGCCGATCGAATCCACGACGACGGCGTTTTCGAGGCGCTTCTATCGCCAGAAACCACCGGCTTGCGGCAGAACGAGCCAATACTGCCGGATTCTTACCGGTGGCGTTTTCATTTTCCTGATGGGAGCGAAGCAGAATGCCTCGATCCATACGCGTTTCCACCCGTGCTTACCGATTACGATCTGTATTTATCCGGCGAAGGCACCGACCTGCAGAAGTACGAAAAACTGGGCGCCCATTTGCGCGAGTTGGCCGGCGTGAAGGGCGTACACTTCGCCGTTTGGGCGCCGAACGCCTCGCGCGTCAGCGTGATCGGCGACTTCAATTCATGGGACGGCAGCACGCATCCGATGCGCGGCCGCAGCGAAAGCGGCATTTGGGAGCTCTTCATACCGGAGTTGAAGGAGGGCACCCTTTATAAATTCGAGATTCTCTCGCGCTTTGGACACCATCTGGCGCAGAAAGCCGATCCATACGGTTTCGCCGCGGAGATGCGCCCGAAGAGCGCGTCGGTCGTCTGGGATTTGCACAAATACCAGTGGAATGATTCCACTTGGCTTTCAGCGCGCGCCGCGCGGGATTGGCTGCACTCACCGCTCACGATTTATGAAGTTCATGCGGGCTCGTGGCGGCGAAAAGCGGACGAAGGCTATCGCTGGCTCACCTATCGTGAGCTGGCCGACGAGTTGATCCCTTACGTCAAGAAAATGGGCTTCACGCATATCGAGCTGATGCCCATCATGGAGCATCCGCTTGACGCTTCCTGGGGCTATCAGACGCTCGGCTACTTCGCGGTGACGAGCCGCTTCGGCACGCCCGACGATTTCAAGTATTTCGTCGATCGCTGTCACCAGAAGGGGCTCGGGGTGTTGCTCGACTGGACGCCCGCGCACTTCCCTCGCGATGGCCACGGCCTCGCATTTTTTGACGGCACGCATTTGTACGAGCACGAAGATCCACGCCTCGGCGCGCATCCTGACTGGGGCACCTTGGTTTTCAATTACGGGCGCAACGAGGTCCGCAATTTTTTGATGGCCAACGCCCTTTTTTGGCTTGCCGAGTATCACGTGGACGGACTGCGGGTGGACGCGGTCGCGTCCATGCTCTATCTGGACTACTCGCGCCAGCCGGGGCAGTGGATTCCCAATGTTTACGGTGGCCGCGAAAATCTCGAGGCGATCAGCTTCATCAAGCGCATGAACGAAGTGCTGCACGAGCAGCATCCGGGCGCGCTAACCATCGCGGAGGAGTCCACGTCGTGGCCTGCGGTATCGCGGCCGACCTACGTTGGCGGGCTCGGTTTCGATCTGAAGTGGAATATGGGCTGGATGAACGACACGCTGCGCTATTTCTCGCACGATCCTATCCACCGGCAGTACCACCACAGCGAGCTGACGTTCTCGATGCTCTACGCTTTCCACGAGAATTTCGTGCTGCCGCTTTCGCACGATGAAGTGGTTCACGGGAAGCGCGCGCTGCTTGAAAAAATGCCGGGCGACGACTGGCAGAAGTTCGCGAACCTGCGGCTCCTCTTCGGATATATGTACGCGCATCCGGGCAAAAAGCTGCTGTTCATGGGAAGCGAATTGGCGCAGCGCAATGAATTCTGGCACGAAGCTTCCGTCGAATGGACGCTCGAAAACTCGCCGTGGCACCACGGAATCCAGCGGCTCGTGGCGTATCTAAATCAACTGCACACGCAGGAACCCGCACTGCATCAGGTCGATTTCGAGTGGTCCGGTTTCGAGTGGATTGAAGTGAACGACGCGCCGGCGAGCGTTCTGGCGTTTCTGCGGCGCGGCAAAGCGTCCGAGGATTTCGTAATTGCCGTCTGTAACTTCACGCCGGTGGTTCGCGAATACCGCATCGGCGTGCCGCGCGCAGGCTACTATCGCGAGATTCTCAACACGGATTCCAGCTTCTATGGTGGAACGGACGCGGGCAACGCTGGAGGCGTGATGGCCGAGCCGGTCCCGTGGAGCGAACGCCCGTACTCGATTAAATTGAAGTTACCTCCGCTGGCTGTTCTCTACTTCAAACCGCGGCGCTGATTGCGGCTTCCTTCGTTTTCCACTCAAGCGCAAAAGAAAACGGGCGCCCCCATGGTCGCCCGCTTGAAGAACATCTCTATTGAAGCGCTTTATGCCGCGGTAAGAGCGAGCTCTTTTGGTTCCTCCAGCGAAGCCGCGGGCCAGCTTTTCAGCTCCGGCATGCAGTGCTTCACGAAGCACCTCACGTTGCGCTCGGCCTCTTCGTACGGCATTCCACCGAAATGGAAGTTCGGCATCACGCCTTGCATATCGATCAGATCCTTCATCGCCGCAAATTTTTCGAGCACCTGCTGCGGAGTGCCCCAGGGCATGAGCCCGATGTAGTCCTCGACGGCCTGATCCGCCCCGATCCGGTTCATGGCCTTGCTCATTTCGGCGTAACGTTCGTAGCCCTTCGTGCTTTCGAAGTGCTTGCCGAGAATTTCGTAATGATCGAGCGCCGCCCGGTAATTCGCCGAGAGATACATGCGCGCCAATTCTTCGGCGCGGTCAGCGTTTTCGTCCACGAAGCAAAATCCGGAGCAGAAAGGCTTCGGCGGCTCAGTGCCGCGATGGTGCTCCTGCCAATTTTTGTGATACAGCTCGAAGTCCGCGGTCACTTGCTTCCACGGTTTCTGCAAAATCACCAGCATGCCAAGCCCGAGGCGCGCGACCACGGGAACGGAATCTGCTGATGCCGCTGCGGCGAACGAGCGTCCTTTGAATGATTTGAATGGCCGTGGACGGATTTCGCGCCGTGGCTGGTTCAGCGTAGCGCCGCCTTCCATGAATCCCGTCTCCAGCGCATTCAAAATCAGCTCGGTGTGTTCGTCAAAGCGCCGGCGGGCCTCGTTTTGGTCGATGCGCAGTCCCTCGAATTCGCGGCGGGCCAGTCCGCGGCCGACTCCCAAAATGTAGCGTCCGCCGGAATAGTGATCGAGCAGCACGATCTGTTCGGCGAGCCGCATCGGGTCGTGCCACGGCACGACGATGACCATCGAGCCGAGCTTCACGCGCTTGGTGCGCCCGGCGATATATGACAGGAGCTGGAGCACGTCCGGACTTATGGAATAATTATCGAAGTGATGCTCGGTAGCCCAAACAGAGTCAAAACCCAATTCTTCGGCCCTGACGCACAGGCCAACTTCGTGCTTCATGAAAAGGTCGTCTGGATAATCGCTGAGATGCTGGAAACCGGTTCCATATCCTACGTGCATGGAGCCACCTCCTGTTTGAGTCCACCCCCAGGGCAATCCACCAAATCCGCCGCGGGCTTACTGTGTCGCGCACTATATCAAATTGAACCTCCATGCAGCCACTGTAGTCAATCGCTTCGTACGAGGGTCAGTTTGGGTTTTCTTGAGTGTCGCCGGTAGTTAAAACTCGCGAACGGATCGACTGGCAAATTGCCCAGTTCCCTTGGAAATTCCTTTAAGAGCGACCTGGGAATCGGACGGCGGCGATGTACAATCCCGGTGCTTTGCGTCTAAAATCCGGAGACTGTTAATCGAAAGTGTCGAATCCTGGGCAACATTTCGTGGCGATAATCGGTGGAGCGATTTCCGGCTCCGTCGCCGCGGAAATTTTGGCCGATAATGGAATTCGCGTAGCAGTTTTCGAGCAGAACGCGCGGCCATACGGCAAAATCGAGGACGGGCTGCCGCGCTGGCACGTCGAGCAGCGAAAACAGGAATATGCGCGTATCGACGCGCGCCTGCGAAAATCCCAAGTTTCGTTCATTCCCTGTACCAGGCTTGGACGCGACATCAATTTCGAGGATCTGGCCAAAAACTGGGGATTCTCGGCAGTCATTTTGGCAAACGGTGCGTGGCGCGACCGCGATTTCGGCATTCCGGGAGCAAATCAGTACATCGGCAAAGGCCTCGTTTACCAGAATCCGTTCATTTACTGGTACAACCACAAAAACGAGCGCGGCTATAGCGGCCCCCGCTACGATACACCGGATGGGGCGCTCGTCGTTGGCGGCGGATTGGCGTCGATTGACGTTGTAAAAGTTTTACAGCTCGAAAACTACGAGCGCGCGCTCCGGGACCGCGGCATCGAAACGAACCTCCACGAATTGGAAAAGGGCATCCCGGCTGTATGTAACGAGCATGGCGTCCGGCCCGAGGACCTAGGCGTCAAAGGCTGCTTGTTGATTTATCGCCGCCGCGAGCAAGACGTGCCGCTCGCGCAAGCCCCGGACAATCCAACTCCGGACCAAGTTGCCAAGGCGGAACAGGTCCGGCAAAAGATGCTGCGCCTCGCTCGCGAAAAGTATCTTTTCCGTTTTCAGGATCGCCGGTTGCCTACGGGTCTGATCGTCGAAAACGGCCGCCTCGTTGGGTTGAAAGTGTCCGAAACGAAAATCGACGGTCGCCGCGCGGAACCGGTTCCCGGAACCGAGCAAGAGATTCGCGCGCCGCTGGTAATCAGTTCGATCGGCTCCGTTCCGGAAATTCTGCCGGGAATTTCAATGAAGGGCGAGTATTACGAATTCGTTGACGAGCAAGTGCCTCGCCACGTCGCGCATTCCCACGTCTTTGGGGTGGGCAACGTCGTAACCGGCCAGGGAAACATTCGCGTGTCGTTGGTTCACAGCCAGGCCGTGACCAAAAAGCTGATCGACGAATACGCGCAACTCGGCACGGATACTGAAGCCTTGGCGGCTATGCGTGCCTCAGCCGAGAACCGAGCGGCGGAGCGAGCGGAAACAGTAATCGACCGCGTCGAATGCTGGCCTCCGCTCTCATCGGGCCAAGTAGCGAAAATCGAATCACGAATTCGCGCGCTGCAAACTCGCGTTGGCTACACGGGTGACTACGATGCCTGGATCGCCAAAGTCAGTCCGCCGGATCTCGAATAGCGGTTCGCTCCATGTGATTCAATTCGTTGGCCGTTGCGGCATCATCAGCATTGGATTGAATGGCTGCGGAGTGCCGGTAATTTTGTCTTTCACATCCGACAGCGTCTTTACCAGCACGGTCGTGGAGCCGTTCTGCACGCCCTTCACCAACCCGAATGGATGCACCGACTCGCTTACCCATGCTTCTCCCGAACCATCCTTCATTCGGTAGTGATGGCAGGAAAACGTGCCGGCCGGAGTGGTCACGGATTCCGCGCCTAGATCGTCGGCCCTGTTCCGAATATCCGCCAGATTGGTGCCTCGATTCGCACTTTGCATCTGCGCAGGCATCTCCATCGGCGGCCGGCCCGGCATTTGCATGATGGTCTTGCTCATCACCATGTTGCCGTCGGTCACCATCGCTAGCATCTTTATGACCATCTCGCCCATCGGCGTGCCCGAAACCGTGAACTCCATCCAATATCCGTCCTGGCCCTCGACGCTTTCTTTACCCACAATCGCGAAGTCCATGGTCGTTTTCTTCCCGCTGTCACCTTGCAGTTCGTATTCCGCGCCGGCGCCAACCACTGGATTAAAAACGCCGCGTGGAATCTGGGTTCTTCCGAACATCTGTGCGCCGGCGGGCAAAGCGGCGAGCAGCGACAAAAATGCCGCGAGACTGGCCTGTTTCAGTGCTTTCATGTTGATCTCTCCTCAGACTTGCCTTCTCCGGACTTAGCACCGGAGCTTTTGCTGGGATTGTAGCGCAATCGAGTCGTAGGAGGGACAAGCGCCGCTGGCGCTGAAAAGTTCAGGCCAGTTCGCGATAGGTGATCAGCCGGACGTCCTTGCGCTGAATGGCATCGCGTACTTCCGGCGCGACCAGCGCTTCCATTTCGAGCTGCCTCTGCTGCTGCAACCGCGATCCGGTGGCCGCCAAATCGGCATCGCAAATGCCGGGGTGAAGCATAATTTCGCTGGTTCCGTCTGGCAGCGCTTCGATTAACCGCCACAGAGCCGTGGCACTCAGCCGGCCCGTCATGGCGAGACCCAGAAAATGATCGGGCGTATGTAAATCGTACTTGTGCGCGAGCGACTGGAACCATGGGGTTACAGCGCGCACCGCTGCTGCGGACGCCAACTGGCCCCATGAGCGCCCTGCGCCGCTTTGCGTGGCCCACGAAGCGGCTAAATCCTCGGCCGGCTTGCGCACACGCGTGATGCCCATCTCGCGCGCCACGCGTCCCAATGCATTCATCACCAGCGGGTGTGCGTGCGTGTGCTTGTGAGTGTCCACGTGGCTTGGCTCGATCCCAGCACGCCGGATCTTCTCGATTTGCGCTCGCAGCTCGCGTTCGATGTCACGCGTGCGCACAGCTCCGGTACTCACCTTCGCGACAAACTCCGGCAGCGTCCGCGGGAATTTACCGTCTGCATCCACAAGTGACGGAATTTCGCCGGGTGCCGATACTGACGTGCCACCCACGAGTACCAGATGACATCCGACTCCGAGCTGCGGCTCGGCTTTCGCTCGGGCCACCGCATCATCAAATGCGCGGCTGCTAGCCATCAGCGTCGCGCTCGTCAGAATTCCGTCCCGATGCGCGCGGACGATCCCGTCGTTCACACCCCGCGTAAGGCCAAAGTCGTCGGCGTTTAGAATCAGTTGTTTCATGCCTCAGAGAGGCGACAGGCGCCCCGCGATGGTGCGCGAATGTTTTCCGCTGCGGCGCGGCTCAAGACCCAACTGTCTCAGGTTCCTGCGCCGATTGGCGTGCCTGCATGAGCCGCCGCAGGGCTTCTCCAGAACCCGGTGCGCGTTTTTCGCGCCACGCCTCAAAACGGGTCACGTGCTTCTCCAGATTTCCGTACTGGTGCGGGTTCATGCTCCGCTCCCGGATTGCCGGGATGAGCGCTCGAATTCGCCCCCAAACGGCCCACTGCTCGCCCGTATTCTCAAAAAAGAACTCCTCGTCGATTAGACCCCGGTTGACGATGCTCGTCGCCATTTCCCAATAGCTGATCAGCATACGCACTGAGGCGTCTGCCGCGCTGCCCGGAGGGGCCAGCGTCGCCATCTCTTCGAGAGAGCTAGGACGAAAATTTTTCATGTACCACTCTCGCGCCTCGCGCATGCGAGGTTCGCGGCGCAGTTCGTATAGACGAAGCAAAAGGTTGGCCTGCTCGTGCGTCACGTCTCCCATAAGCCCTCCGAATGAATGTATAGGTAGAAAAACCTGCAGGGGCGGTCAGTCTAGCATGGATTTGCCGGGCGCGCCGCGAGAGCGTCGGCGCTTCTACCGCTACGAGCAATTTTCCAGCCACGGAAATCGCGCGACAACTCTCGTTCAATAAATTTTCGGTAAAAGTTTTCAACAGTTTTGTTGAAAACCGTGTGGAAAAGGCTCTCTCGGAATTCAAAATCGCCGGTCAATGCTGGAGTTCCTGCTCTTTGCACTGATTTCGTGCAACCAAGCGCCGTGCGTATGAGCTTTTCTCAATCGCTCGCCAGTTGCGATCGCAAAATACACGCGAAACCGCACGCCGCGAAAAAATTCTCAGTAATTGGAAGCAGTTAGTACCAGTGTGGCGGGGGCTCTAGCTCGATCTCGATCGATTTTTCGTCCTGTTCCACGTCGTACCATTTGCCGAACGTATGCCAGCCCGGCGCGATCACTTGGATCAGAATCTTGCCCTGTGGAACGGGCGGCACTTTCACTGTGCCGTCCTGATTCGTTTTCAGATCGAGCTCGGCCAACTTATCGTGGTGCATAAGCCCGCCGTCCGTGTAAAAACGGACATAGACGCTGGCGTTGCCGACCGGCTTGCCCTCGTTTGTCGAGACGCGAAGCCGCAGTTTGGTCGTGGGCGCGTCCTGCGACTTGTCGTCTCTAGACTTAGCGGCGGGATTTCCGGCACTGCCGAAAGCGAGCGGCGCTCCGCTTGTTAGCACGATAATGCCCCCAAGCACCCACAAACATGCCGTTCGGGACGAAAATGCCCTTCGAAAGCCTGCGATGCCTCGCCTAAAAAGCCAGTATCTGCACATGCTGGCACCCTTTTACTCCAAATAGTCACCGCGCTCAAGCCTGCCATCGACGTTTTTAATCTCGACGCCGTGTATGATGTTTGGTTCTAATTTGACGAACGCGGCTGGTGAATCGCCACAGCCAATCTTCACGGCTCCATCCAACAGCCGGTCGGTTGCCGAGGCAGGAGGCATCGCATGGGGTTTTCAACAGACGCAATCCACGTGGGCCAGGAGCCAGATCCTCTGACGGGCGCCGTTATCGCGCCGATTTATCAGACGTCCACCTACATCCTCGAAGAACTAGGCAAAAACAGGGGTTACGACTACGCACGCACCAACCATCCGAACCGCAAAGCCTTGGAGCGCACCCTCGCCAAGCTCGAAGGCGGCGTCGGTGCCTTCGTCTTTAGCTCCGGCATGGCAGCCATCGACGCTGTGTTGCGTCTCCTGCGGCCAGGCGACCACGCAATCGTCACCAAAGGCATTTATGGTGGCGCCCATCGCCTGATGACCAAGTTCCTGGTTGAGTTCGGGCTGGAATTCACCTTCGTCGATACCACTCGCCTCGATCTGATCGAGCAAGCCATCAAGCCCTCAACAAAAATGGTCTACGTCGATACACCCACGAATCCTACGCTCGTGGTCACCGATATCGCCGCCGTCTCCGCGCTCGCCCAGGCCAAAAATCTTACGTTTGTCGTGGACAATACCTTCATGAGCCCCTATTTTCAGAATCCGCTCGCGCTCGGTGCGGACATTGTGGTCCATTCCGTCACGAAATACCTAAACGGCCACAGCGACTGCACCGGCGGCGCCATGATCCTCTCCCGTCCGGAAGACGCTGGCCGCGTGCAGTTTATCCAACGCGCTGCAGGCGCTGGCCTTGCGCCGATGGACTGCTTCCTCGTCTCGCGCGGCGTGAAGACTCTCGCCGTCCGCATGGAGCGCCACAATTCCAACGGGATTGCGATTGCCAAGCATTTGGCCTCTCATCCCAAGGTCAAGCACGTCAACTACCCCGGTTTGCCCTCGCACCCGCAGCACGACTTGGCCAAACGCCAGCAGCGCGGCTTTGGCGCGATGATGTCTTTTGACGTTGGCTCGGAGGAAGCCGCTCGCAAGTGCTTGAACGCGCTGCGCATCTGCTCGCTCGGCGAGAGCCTTGGCGGCGTGGAAACGCTGATCTGCCATCCCGCTACCATGACGCACTCATCCATGGCTCCCGAAGTCCGCCGCGAATTTGGCATTACCGACGGCCTGATTCGGCTTTCGGTTGGAATCGAAGACGTCGAAGATCTGATCGCCGACCTCGATCAAGGCCTAGCCCTGGTCTAACGCCATCGCGCCCGACCAAATGGACCTAAAGTATAGGCACAGCCTAGCCTTTCGGTTTCCTCACCGAATCGCCGATCCAAGCCAGATAAGCGCGCGAACCCTGCTCAACCGGCAGCGCGATAATTTCCGGCACGTCATAACTATGCAGGCGGCGCACTTCGGCTTCCAGCGCCCCGAACCGCCTCCTCGAACTCTTTATCATCAGCAAAAACTCGCGCGCTCGTTCGACTTTGCCTTTCCAGCGGTAAATAGACTCGACCGGCGCCTGCGCTACGTTCACGCATGCCGCCAGACGTGCCTCAACCAGCGCCTTGGCGATTCGCCGCGCCTCCGTCCGCGACCCGCATGTGACCAGCACGACAATTTTGTCTGTCATATTTTTTCGCGTTTCGCCCCGTTCCTACCGTGATTCTCCGCTCCGGAACTTGCGCGGCACGATACAATGTTTTGCTTTTATGGGCCAGACGACAATCCATTTCGGCACTTCCGGCTGGCGCGGCATCATCGCCGAGGACTTCACCTTCGCTGGCGTTCGCCGCGCGTCCACCGCCATCGCCGAACACGTCCGCGCCGCAAAAAAATCTCCGGTAATCGTCGTCGGCTACGACACGCGCTTCTTCTCCGAGGATTTTGCGCGCGCATCGGCGGCTGTCCTGCGGGCGCACGGTTGCCGCGTGCTGATGTGCCGCGAAGCAACGCCCACTCCGGCGATCGCCCATGCCGTGATCCACGGCAAACTCGATGGCGCCGTCAACATCACTGCCAGCCACAATCCTGCCGCGTATAACGGCCTGAAATTTTCAGGCGCCGATGGCGGTCCTGCGCTGCCTGAAGTAACCAAAGATATCGAAAAGCGCGCTGCCGCGTTGAACGACGAATTCCCCTTGTCCGCCCACGAGGAATCAGCGGCCGATTTCGAATCCATTGATCCGCGCGCTCCGTATTTCGACCAGCTCCGCAAAATGGTTCGTTTCGATATCCTCGGGAAAGCCAAAGGTTCTTTCGCTTACGACGCGCTTCACGGCTGCGGCGCCGGATGGCTCGATCGCATCCTCGCGGAAGCGGGCGTTTCCGTCACGCCAATCCGCACGGATCGCGACGTGCTCTTCGACGGCGCCGGCCCCGATCCCTCGGAAGACAACGTTTCCTCTCTCCAAAAACTAGTCGCCGAAAAGCACGCGCTCGCCGGAATCGCCACAGATGGCGACGCAGACCGCTTCGGCATCATCGATCGCGACGGCGCATTCGTATCGCCGAATCACATCCTCGGCCTCGTGTTCGATTATTTGCTGCAAACGCGAGGCTACAGGCTCGGAGCCTCGCGCAGCGTCGCGACCACGCAATTGCTCGACGCGGTGGCGCAGCTCCACGGCACGCAAGTGTACGAGACACCCGTCGGTTTCAAATACGTCGGACCGCTGCTGCGCGAAGACAAAATTGCTCTCGGCGGCGAAGAAAGCGCCGGCATGACCATCCGCGGCCACCTGCCGGAAAAAGACGGCATTCTCGCCTGCCTATTGGTTGCCGAAATGATCGCCGCGCGCCAGGCCTCGCTCGCCGAACAGCTCCGCGATCTCTTCAAGCGCGTCGGCCGCGAATACTGGCCCATCCGTCTGAACCTGCATCTGCCTCCGGACGTCCAATCCCGGCTTCCGGACCGTCTCGCCGCCGATTTCCGGGAGTTTGCAGGAAGGCGCATCGCCCGCATGAATCGCATTGACGGCTTGAAATTGATCTTTGAGAATGGCGACTGGCTTTTGATGCGCGCTTCTGGCACTGAACCGGTGGTTCGCGTCTATGCCGAAGCAGCTAGCCCCGCGGAGTCACAGAAGCTCGCCGCCGGCGCCAAAGCCTGGGTGAACGGATGAATTTGCGCCACCAAAAAATTTCGCGGCCCGCCCCGGAAGCCGCGGACACTCGCCTGCAAAGCTTCTCCGAACAACTCGGCCAATTCTGGCGCCGCAATCTGATGTGGATCCTGCTCGCCGGTCTCGGTCTGCTGGTCCTTCAGGATGTTTTTGGCTTGCACGGCGTGCTCGCCATGCACCGCGCGCATCAGGAAGCTACCCACGAACAGCAGGAAATCGACCGCATCAATCAGGAAAACGTCGAATTGCAAAACCGCGTCAGTAAGCTGAAAACCGATCCGCAGGCCATCGAGCGCATCGCCCGCGAGCAAATGGGCTTGGCCCGCCCGGGCGAGTACATCTTCAAAATCCCGCCCGCAAAAAAATCCGGCGGCAGCGGCTCCGCTGCCCAGCCGCCTCAGCCCGGCGCTCCCGCGAAAACTCCTTAGCCTTCCGTAACAGCGTCGCCCGCGCCGAATAGCTGTCCTGCGCGCCGCCTAAGCCACGCCCACGCTTCCGCGCCGCGCCCTTTCGTGCGCGTGCGCGCTATCGAGAGCAGCACCATCGCCACAAATATGATCGCCAGTCCCAACGTCGCCATGGGCACGCTCTCCGCCGCCTTCGGCAGAATCGAAAACCGGCCGTACACGAACTCGATGTGCACCCAATAGACCAGCAGCGACGTCTGCCCCAGTTGCATTAGCGGGCTGAATTTCAACCGGCCCGGTCCCCACTGGCAGTACGCAAATCCAACGAGCATTAGCATCAGCAGAATCGAAAGCCGCGCCAGGAAAAAATTCGGGCTGGTGTGCCAATAATCGTAGCTGGCGTACAGCCGCACCGAACTCCCGTCGAGAACTCGCGAGAGATAGAAAAGCCCCACGCCGGCAGCGCCCAGGATTGCTACTGCCTTGGCTGGATTTTTCGATGGCCAATCCGCGAACAGCACCATCCCTACCGCCAATCCCGCGAACGCGAACGCCGACCACGGAAACAACGGGAAAAGCCACGGCTGCGGCGTTCCCATCGTATGCACGCCATTGATGTACGTTTCCAAATACCAGGGAAGCCAGTGCGGACTCCACGTGGTCCATAACGGCGGCGTGAGCATCGCCACGCCCAGTGCCAGCGCCGCCGCCAGCGCTGCATTGGCCGCGCGCGTGTGCGCTATCCAGCAAACCGCGCCCATCGCCACGATCGAGAGCCCGATCATGTTAAGCACATCCACGCGCCCTAGATCGCTCCACGGCGCCGCCGGCCACGCCAGCGCAAACTCTTGCACGCGGAAAAGCAATCCCAGCGCGAAGATCTCGAATCCGCGCCGGATCATTCGCTTGGCGATTTTGCTCTCCGCGATTCCCTTCCGGCGCATGCGGTCGGTAACCAGCGCGCACGCCACGCCCGAAAGAAACACGAAGAGCGGTGCAGGAAGCGTCCCGCTGAATTGAGACCAAAAGAAGACGTTGCCATGCCGGGAGGAGCCGCCGAGCCACGCATCATAAGCATGGACCTCAAACATGCCCAGACACGCCAGCCCGCGCAGCCAGTCGATGTAACCTAACCTCTGGTTCCCAGGGCCTCCCGACGCGCGTGTGCGCTTCGGGTCAGTACCAGTTCCCATTCTCTCCTCGCCAAACTCGTTGATTCAGAATCGCTGACACGCGCGCGCAAATCAAGTACTTGATAAACGCCGTAGTGGGCCAGTTTGAATTTTCTTGATCGTGACACAAGCAGTCAAAATTCAAACTGGCCCACTACCATAAACGCGGATTGGGCTGCCATTCGAGTCAATCAAACGATCGAACACCCCCCAGGCTAAGGAATCGGACGCTCCAAGTGCGCGCGCACGAATTTTTCATCAGCGCAGCCATACCACTCGGCTAAAATCCCTGCGTCATGGCGACACCATCAGGCTCGCGGCAATTGCCCGTCTCCGCCGCAATTACCATTTGGACGGTAGTCGTCGTACTCGCCATCGTGTACGCCATGTTGCTCGGCTTCAGTGGCCCGAAGCTGGTTCTCGCGCTCGGCATAGCCGCCGCTCTATTCGCTTTCGAGCTTTTCCTCGCGGTTCCGCGAATTCAAAACGTGCTCCAAACCTCCCTCGGGGCTCGCGTTGGCGTCCTCGCTCCGCTCATTCCGCTCGGCCTCTTCCTGGTCTATTCCGTGATGTTCGGTAACCGAACTTCCTTCACTGTGGCTGGCGCCGCGTACGTCATCGCTCCAGCTCTGATTTTGTCCACCAGCGCGGGCAAGGCTCCGGGCACGTGGGAGGACTATCTCGCCGTCATCGCGCTCTGGCTGCCCGTGGAATTTCGGTGGATGTATCACCTATTTCCATATCCGCCGCCGCTTACGCATACGCTCACCATCCTCCTGGCGCTCTCGACCGGCGTCGCCGCGTTCATCTTTCTCCGGCGCCTCGACGGCGTCGGCTACGCAATCGACTGGCGGCTCAGCTACTTCGTGCATTTCGCGATCCTGTTTATCGTTTTCGCCGCCATAGCGATTCCTCTCGGCATGAAAATTGGATTCATCCATTGGGCGCCATCGCTCGGCCGCCTGCGCGCGGCGCCGCTGACGATTATCGGCATTCTCTTCTTCACCGCTTGGCCCGAGGAGTTTTTATTCCGAGGCTTGCTGCAAAATCTGCTGTCGAAAACGCTGAAGAATTCCTGGCTGGGGCTGTTCGTGGCAGCGATAATCTTCGGCCTGTCTCACATCCTCCATTCCCCGTTTCCGAACTGGAAATACGTCGCGCTCGCCTCCATCGCCGGCGTGTTCTACGGCCTCGCCTGGATGCGCACCCGCTCGCTCGTCCCCGGTGTCCTAATCCACGCC
This sequence comes from Candidatus Acidiferrales bacterium, assembly GCA_030038275.1. Taxonomy (GTDB): domain Bacteria; phylum Acidobacteriota; class Terriglobia; order Acidiferrales; family UBA7541; genus Palsa-295. Next base: position 20,315 of record JASHPG010000119.1, read on the forward strand.
CTCGTGGACATCACCTGGCACATCCTCTTCCGCTGAAATTTTCCATTGAAGGGAAATGCGCGCGCATTCCGCTATCGCACTACGCCCGCCAGCGGACTGGACGCCGTTGCGTACAGCTTCTTTTCGATCCGGCCCGCGAGATACGCTTTTCGCCCGCCTTCGACGGCCGCCCGCATCGCCTCCGCCATCAGTACCGTATCCTGCGCGCCGGCAATCGCCGTGTTCATCAGCACGCCGTCCGCTCCCAGTTCCATCGCAATCGCCGCGTCGGAAGCCGTACCGACGCCTGCATCCACGATCAGCGGCACTTCCGTGATTCGCTCGCGCAAAATCCGCAGGTTCGCCAGGTTCTGAATGCCCATGCCCGACCCGATCGGCGCGCCTAGAGGCATCACTGCCGCCGCGCCCGCATCTACCAGTTTTCGAGCCGCGATCAAATCGTCATTCGTGTATGGCAGCACCACGAACCCTTCTTTTACAAGCGTTCGCGTCGCCTCGATCAATTGCTCGGTATCCGGAAAAAGCGTCTTTTCGTCGCCGATCACTTCCAGCTTCACCCATTCCGAAAGCCCCACCTCGCGTCCCAGCCGCGCCGTGCGCACCGCTTCGTCCGCCGTGTAGCATCCCGCCGTGTTCGGCAGGATGAACATCTTTTCGCGGTCGATATAATCCAGCATCGATTCCTTGCCGCGGTCGGTCAGGTTCACCCGCCGCACCGCTACCGTCACCATCTCCGCGCCGGAAGCCGCATGCGCCCGCGCCATTTCCTGAAAGCTACGGTACTTCCCCGTGCCCACAATCAGCCGCGATTTGAACGCGCGCCCCGCTATCACCAGTTGGTCATTCATTCCTTCGGTTCTCCGCCGATATTTTAACCTCTCGCCACGTTTCGTGCATCCTTCGACCCAGCGCGCACACATGCGCTGTCTCAGCCCTGCTTCACGAACTCTCCGCCCATGACCGGGCTGGCGAGAAAATCGTGAAATTCATCCACAATGCCGTTGAGGCGGAGCATCGTTCCGATTTGAGCCCAATGCCGAATCTCGTGCATCAGGACGTGGGTGATAATTTTCCTCGGCGTAGCAGTTCCCTTGTAATTCAAAATAATGAGTTCCTTCGGTGCTTCCCACTCCTTCGCCGGAAAAGCCGCGACGAAATCTTTCAGGCATTTCCGGCTCTGCCGCCCGAATTCAAACAGCGTTGCAATATTATCCTCCGCAATTTTGCTGGTATCGGTCAGCGGTTGGTTCAAGAGCCTTTCGACGTAACGCTTCTCCGCCGAAAATATGTGCCGCACTAGATCCCCCACTCTTTCGAAACGCCCGTCTCCGTGGGGGCCGGCGCTCAACGCCAGAACACCGTCGCCTTCGCGCTGCAGCCGCTCATGCCACTTCTGCCGCTCCCAGTCCGTGTATTCGATTAACGTGTCGAAACTCAAATCGTTGCCCATTCGCTGCCTCCACTCTCGCCCTCCGCCGCGCGACTAACGGTTGCCTTACGCCATACTCTGCGGCTTCGGCTCCTCTACGTCGGCATACATCCGGTCGATCACATCTCGGTATAGTTCCTCGATCACGCGGCGCTTCAACTTCAACGTGTACGTCAACTGCCCATTCGCCTGCGTAAAATCCTGCTCGACAATCGCAAACCGCTTCGGCCTCTCGTATTGCGCCAGCGGCTTGGTCAGCCGCTCCAGTTCCGCCGTCAGCAAATCGCATACCCACGAATCACCGCTCATCTGCCCCGCGCTCGCGAACTCGCGTCCCGCTTTCCGCGCCACCGCCTCAATCGTCGCGAAATTCGGCACGATCAGCACGGATACGAACTTCCTGCGGTCGCCCACCACCATCGCGTTTGAAATGTATGGCGACGTCTTCAGCAGATTCTCAATCGGCGCGGGCGCCACGAATTTTCCGCCCGCCGTCTTCAGCAGTTCTTTTTTCCGGTCCGTGATGATTAGGAATCCGTCTTGGTCCAATCGCCCGACGTCGCCGGTGCAAAACCATCCATCCGCCGTGAACGCCGCCCGCGTTTCGTCCGGCTTGCGATAGTAGCCCTGCATCACGCATGGCCCTTTGACCAGGATTTCGCCGTCCTCCGCGATCTTCACCTTCACGTGCGGAATCGGACGCCCGACTGTGCCCACCCTATTGGCCTTCGGCGTATTCGCAGTCACCACCGGCGAGGTTTCCGTCAGCCCGTATCCCTGGTACACGGGTAAATTGACGCTCCAGAGAAATTCCGCCAACTCGGGAGTCAGCGGAGCGCCTCCCGCGCTGAAAATCCGAATCCGCCCGCCCACTCCCTTGCGAATTTTTGAATAGACCAGCGAATCCGCCAGATGCCATTGCAGCCGCACTCCGGGTGGCACCCGCTTGCCGTACGCTCGCCACGGCGCTGCTGCTGCCGCAACGCGCAGCGCCCAATTGAAAATCCTCTCCCGCGGGCCGCCTACGCGGCGCCCCGTCTCGATGATATTCGCGTAAATTTTCTCGTAAAACCTCGGCACGGCCGCGACCAACGTCGGCCGCACTTCCAGCAGCGCCTCGGCAACCGTTTCAAGCTGCTCGACGTACGCCACCGTGACACCATGAAAAAAATTGCCGTAATCGACCGATCGCTCGAAAACGTGAGCCAGCGGCAGCATGGAGAGCGCCACGTCCGACGGAGACAAATCGAACTCGTCGCTGAAATCCGTCGCGTTGGAAGTCAGGTTGGCGTGCGACAACATCACGCCCTTCGGCTCGCCCGTCGTGCCCGACGTGTAAATGATCGTCGCCAGTTGGTCGGATGTAACTTCCTTTGCTTTGCGCCGGTATTCGGCTATTTCCGCGTCGCCCGCCGCTGCGATTGATTTTTCGTACCGCAGAAATTCAGATTCCACGCCAACTGGCGCTCGCGCGCAGATCATCCGCTCGAGCTGAGGCAAATCCTTGCGGCAGTTCGCCAGTTCTTCGGCCTGACTCGCGCCCGCCGTGATGGCCACTCGCGCGCTCGAATCCCGCAGAATGTACGTAAGCCGCTCCGGCGATTCGTGAAAATACACCGGCACTGTGACGGCGCCAATTCCTTGAATCGCGAAGTCCGCCACATGCCATCCCGGGCAATTCGGCGCGAAAATTCCCACGCGATCTCCCGAGCGCACTCCCAGCTCCGCCAGCGCCTTCGCCAGTCCCGCGATTCGCCGCAGCATCTCCTTGGCTGAAACCGATTGCCAGCCGTTCGGCCCGCGGTGCATCTGCGCGCGCGGGGTCGCATAGCGGTCCACCGCGTCCAGAAAACACTTCGGAACCGAGAAGTATTTGGTTTCCGTCATAACAACTCTCGAAATCGGCCGCTTTTCCCCTGCGCCGCGGTGAAACTCTAGCCCATCGCCGCACCGCCGCGCAATCTTACGGCCGCGCCATCGCCTCCTTATGACCTTGCGAAAATTCCTTATTTTTTGGATGCAGAACTGAATTTCTGAATTGGCTGAATGTGGCGGGAAATGCTACGACACCGGCTTCACAATTTCCGCCAGCCAATCTTCGAGCAACGAGCGTTGCTCAGGCGCCATTTCCGTGAACGCGACGCCCATCCCCATGGTCGAATCGCAATACACAACCTTCGCTTTCGCCTCAAACTCGCCCTGATCCCGCGTTATGCGCACCTTGACGATCGTCCCCACCGGAAACGGATTCATCGCATCCACGTAACATCCACCGATGGCGATTTCCGAAGTGCGCGCCGATAGGCGCGTGTTCGAGTCGAGGTCCGTCACCTCCACGGTTGCTACCATCTGGCAACGCTTCGCCGCGCGCCGCTTGGTATATTCCTTCGTTTTTTTCTTTCGGTCGATCGCCATCGCCCGCGTCACCCGATGCAACTCCACCACGCTACCACTCTCTCGGGCGCGATTGAACCGCGTCGCGAATGGCCGGTTCGCGATTGCTAAACACCGCGTGCCGGATTCGCGGTTAACGCTTCGCGCGGCTCGCACATCCAATACGGAGCAGTCCGATTTATTGTGAAGCATCGCACTATTCCCATCGGTGTTCGCCTCTGCGCGCTGACTTGTGCGCTCGCGCTGTCCGCATATGCGCGCAAATCGCCCACGAGCGTGAGTCGAGCGCTGCCGCTCAACCATTTTTTTACAGCGCCCGCGCGACTGCGTCCGCCCGGCTGGAGCGATATGCGCATCGCCATCGGAGACGACTATTTCGACGGCAGCAGCCCGCTCAGCCGCGTTCAGCGGCATTTCGCCATCGCGCATCGGCTCGGCGTCCGCTATCTGCGCTGCGCTTTTAGCTGGGATGCCATCGAGCCCGCGCCCGGTACATACGATTGGCGTTTCTGGGACGCGCTGGTCGCGCTCGCCGCGCGCAACGACGTCCAGATACTGCCCTACGTCGCCTACACGCCAAAATGGGCCGCGCGCGACGCCACTGATTTCTGGCGCCAGCCGCCGCGCGATCCGCGCCTTTACGCCGATTTCATGTACACCATCGCGCGCCGCTATCGTGGCCGCATCCGCTCCTGGGAAATCTGGAACGAGCCGGATAATCGCGATTATTGGATGGGTACCGCGGATGAATTTGCTCCGCTCGCTATCGACGCCGCCAAACGCATCCGCGAAGCCGATCCCTCCGCCGTGCTGATCCTTGGCGGCATGGCCTATGGCCCGGGGCCTTTCTTTCGCACGCTGATCGCGCGCTACCACATAGACGATTACGTGGACGTGATTGCCATGCACGCTTACCCCGAGACATGGGACAACGAGCGTGCCGAAACCATTTTCCAGCAGTGGATTCCGGCCATGCACGCGCTGATCCTCGGCGACCACTCCGGCGACGCGCTGTGGCTGAACGAAATGGGCTACGCCGATTACCGGTACGTTCCAAACAAGGCTTCCATGTACGGCGTCAGCGTCTTTTACGACTACGAGCACACGCGCGTTTATCAGGCCGACATGCTCTTCAAATTCGAAGCCATGGCGCTCGCCTCGCAGGACGTCTCGCTGGCCGGCTGGTATCGCATCGATGATTTCGCGCCCACGGACACGCGCTCCGGCCCCGATCAGGTGAACGATCATCTCGGCCTCGTCGATTCCAGCGGCCATCCCAAACCCGATTTCGCGGCGCTCGCATTTTTTAGTCATCTCTTTAGCGGCCCCGTCCGAGTGCTTCACCCCGGCATAACCACGCCGCCAAATTCTGAAGCCGTCGTTGAGGCTTTCGAAAAGCGGGGCGCGCGTTCTATTCCGAGGGGCACAGCATGCTGCGTCCCTGCTGGGGTTGTTGGCCGGGGCGTCCAAATCGTGGTCGTTGCCTGGCTGCGCAGCTCGCGCGAAGGCGAAGTCTCTCAACGGACCGGCGAGGTGCACGACGCGCGTTCCGAAACGATTGCTGTCACGCTTCCCTGCCGCACCGCGCACGATTTGGCCACGTTCAACGCGGAAGGCGGCGCGGCTGAGTCGTCCGCGCGGCTCGCGGGCCGCGAACTCACGAACATCGATCTGAGCGGCGGCCAACTCTTCATCGCCAGGGCGAGCTGCTCCGCCGCAGACGCGCGATGAAACGCGGGATTGCGCACGGAATCGAGACCCTTGAGACGCTGAGCGCGTCCGCGCGGCTCGCGGGAATCGAAGAAAAGTGCGTGAATCTGGAATGAGAAGTGTCTCGGGTAGGCAGGTACGCAGCCTTTTGTTTTGAACAACTTACATGCGTTTCTACTCGAAAGCTGTCTCGGGTAGGTTCTAGAAGTTAGAGGCCGGAGGTTGGGGGCTCGGGCAGGCCGCCGATGGTATTTCGCCGCGTGCCCGCCGCTCAGCGGCTTCGGAGCGGGCCACAAAAACGAGCAACGGTAGCATGGTTAGCAAATGACGTCGAGGTTCAATTTGCGTAGTACCTATTTTCCCGTTTTGGGAATTACTGGGGTGGGACGGCGTTTGCGAAGCAAGCAACTGCTAAAACAATTTGAACTAGCACTCCACAGCCGCGCGGACGGCAACAGCTTTCCCATCGGGATCCTCGGCAGGACGCAGCTTCCAATCCCGAACCGCGCGGATCGAACTTTCAGTCAGGCCTCCAGGAAGCGATTTGACGACGCGGATGTCGGCAACACGGCCCTGCGGCGTGACAATGACATCGAGGACCACCATGCCCTGGATACGGGGCTTCAAATCCGCTCGAGGGTAATGGGGTGGCCGACATCGCCGGCATTTCGGATTCGTATCGGGCGAGTCCTCGGCGTAAGGCGGCAGGGGTGCGGGGGCAATCGTTCGGGAAAGAGATTCTTCGTCGTCGGGACTAAGGGGCGCGACGAACGTGGCAGTGGCAAGGGTCTTGAAGGAAGAAGCGTCCTCTGCTTTAAGCATTACGACTACAAAGTGCTCTCTCGTGAAGAGGCGCGCCTCGACAAAAGCGGAAGCCCCTAGAGCGCGGGCGAACGTGGAATCGTATTGGGCCACGTGGACGAACTCGGGCGAAAAGCCAGCTTGAACAATTTTTCCGGAGAGATCGGAACGATCCTCCGTTACCAACTCCGGTTGCGCGATTTGAAGTGCCGCGCTAAAACGGTCCGCCAACTTTTCGCCTAAGGCACTCAGTTCCCCGTCGGTATTGCAAAAGTCGAACACGACAACGCTTTTGCTGCCGGCGCGAGCCAAGGCCGCGCCAACTGCCGCGGCGACCGCCACAAGCGGGGGCTTGTTTCCTGTCGCGACAGCTGCGGTCGGTAATTGTGGAGGCGGCACCGGCGAGGCCGACTGCCGTGCGCGCGACGGCGAACAAATGAACAACGCAGATAAAACCAGAAGCCATAAGTGGATCCAGGGTATATACATTGGAGCATGTTAATAACATGATTACGGCACCGGCGCCACATATATGATGGCTTCGTGCACGAGGATCGAGCCGGGCGGGGCCGATTGGCGAAGCTTGCCGCGCTGAAGCCCCCGACGCTACACACAACGTCCCAGGGACCGAGGAGGACAAAAGCCGCCGGTCGGGAGACCGGCGTTCCCAGGAAAACCGAAAACGGCGGGCACAGCATGCTGTGCCCCTACGCCTGTGCAGCATGGGCAACGCTTCTCACCACTCTCTACTTACCACTCACCACTCGCGGCGAAAGCGAAGAGTGCTGCGCTAAAGGCCGCGGCCACCTCTCGACCTCGCAACCACACAGAAAACTGCTTGAAACTCAAGAGAGAATCCACGTTTAATTCCTCAACAGGATCGCCTGGCGCATCGTGCTGGGCGGGCGGCGGGGTACAATCGGCAGCTTGGCTACGACGCGCTTAGAGGCGGTGGGTCAGTTTGAATTTTGATTGCTTTAGCCCCCGCCTGCCGGGGGCCCCAAATGCTTGCGCCACGATCAAGGAATTCAAAGTGGCCCACCGTGCGCGCTTGGAGGACGAATGAAGCTCGATTTGCTGGCGATTGCACCGCATCCTGACGACGTGGAACTGACCTCTGGCGGGACGATGATCCGCATGGCCCAGGCGGGATATAAAACGGGTATTCTCGACCTGACGCGCGGCGAGACCGGAACGCGCGGCACTCCCGAAGCGCGTCTGAAGGAAGCTGCCCGCGCCGGGAAAGTGATGGGCGTGCAGGTTCGACGCAATCTGGGACTGCCTGACGCGCACCTGGCGGTGAACGACGAATACAAAGCGGCGATCGCTGAAGTGATTCGGGAATTTGAACCGCGCACGGTGATCATGCCCTACTGGGAAGGCCGCCACCCCGATCACTACACCGCCGGCAGGCTATGCTATGAGGCGTGCTTCGTCGCGGGACTGAAAAACTACTCGCTCGCGGGACAGCCGTTTCGCCCGTCGATAATCTTGTATGCGGCTGCTTATGCGGACGTCCGTCCGACGTTCGCCGTCGATATCACGGCGCAGTACGAACGCCGGCGGCGCGCGATTCTGGCGTATGGGTCGCAATTCAATCCGCCGAAGCGGGAACGAAAATCGCGCGTGCCGCTGCCGCTGGACGAACTCGAAGAGCGCATGAGCATCCAGGCCAAGCACTACGGCCGCACGATCGGAGTGAAGTATGCGGAAGGCTACGTGATGCGCGAAGTGTTGCAGCTCGACGATATCGTCCGAATGCCCGGAAGATATTTGTGACTCCGATAGTGGTGTTCCGGGATTCGCAAATTCGCGCGGGTGAGTCTGCGCGAGCGAAAGCGCGCTGAGGCGCGCCGTTTTCGCGGGACTGAAATCCCGCGCTCCCAGCCAAGATCCCGGCGGAATTCCTTTGCCGCAAATGACGGGCACAGCATGCTGTGCCCTACGACCGCGGAAAAGCTGCCGGGCGCGGTGAGCAGCGCCCCTACAGCCACCCCAGAGGGTCGAAAACCGCGTTACCCCAAAATAGACACGGGAGGAGGAACAGGCACCCCGTCCTTCGCGGAATGCGCGAAAGACGGGGCACGACTCAGGAGCGCGGTTAGAACTGGTTCCAGAGGTATTGGTTGTAAACCTCGTGGTGATACTGCACCTCGGGGCCTTTGACGTAGGTGCCGAGGAGCCGCGGGCATCGGTCGGCCGAAGCTTGCTTCAGATCGGCGTAGCGGCCTTTCACGTCCGCGCCGAGAAGCTTGGTGGTCCACTCGGCGTTACGGAAATCATCGAGCGCCGTGTAGATGTTGTCGGGGAGGTAGCGTTCGGCCTGACGGAGGTTGGCGATTTTCGCCGTGTCGCCGCAGATGCCGGTTTTGAACACGCTGAGCAGGACGAGGTAGGGGTTCGCGTCCGGCGCGACGGAACGGACCTCGATGCGCATGCTCTTCGAGTTGCCGATCGGGACGCGGATCATCGATCCCCGGTCAACCGCCGACGCTTTGATCTGGTTGGGCGCCTCGAAATGCGGATCAAGCCGTCGATAGGCGTTAACGCTGGGATTCAGCGCAAGGCAGATGTCGCGGCCGTGCGTCAGAATGCGATCGATGAACTCCCAGCCGACCTTGGCCAGCTTTTCCTCGCCGTTAGCATCCCAGAATAGGTTCGTGCCGTTTTTGCTGATGGAGACGTTGGTGTGCATGCCGCTGCCGTTCACGCCCACAACCGGTTTGGGAAGGAAACTGGCGGTCATTCCATTTCGCGTGGCCACTTGGCGACAGATCAGCTTGTAGAGCTGGATCTGATCCGCGGCGGCGACGACCTCGCCATACCCGTAGTTGATTTCGAACTGCGAAGGCGCCACTTCCGGATGGTCCTTTTCATTCTGGAAGCCCATGGCGCGCTGCACTTCGGCGACGGTATCGATGAAGGTGCGCAGCGGATCGCCCGGCAACGAATGGAAATACCCGCCTGTGTTGACGTAATCGAACCGGCCGGTCTCCGGGAAACGCCTTTCCGCGTCAACCCCGGCAAAGAGGAAGCCCTCGATTTCGTTCGCGGCGTTCAGCGTGTAGCCGTCGTTCTTGTGCAGCCCGTCGGCGAACGTCTTCAGCATGGCGCGCATGTCGCCGGCGTAGGGCTTGCCGTCCTTATCGATCACTTCGCCGAAGACCAGGATCTTGCCCGATCCGAAGACATCGGCAGGCGCCCAGTAGAATGCGCTCCAGTCGATGCCAAGGCGGAGATCGCTTTCGCGCTGCGCCGTGAAGCCGCGAATCGAGGAGCCGTCGAAGGTCAGATTATCGTGGCTCTTCAGCAGAAACTTCTTGTCGTAATCGAGCATGTGCAGCCGGCCTTCGAGATCGCTAAAAAAGACGGTGACCGCCTTGACGCGTTTCTCATCGGTCAAATACTTCAGGCGCTCTTCGCGAATCTTGTCGATCGGCACGCGGGTCTGCCGCTGCTCCTTGGCTTTCAGGTTCAGCTCTTCGAGCTCGCCGTACGGCAATTCCAGAAAATTGCGCAGTTCGTTGGACATGAATCTCCTTCGCTCTCGCTATTTGAGGTAAATCTCAATCTCACCCACGCGGTCAACCGAGCCTAGAAACCGCTGTTTTTGCACTGCAATAAGGTACATTCCACAGCGCGCGCGGTCCAATCAAATTATCGAATAGACCCGATCACGGAAGGCTTGGCGAGCTGCATGGCGGCGATGCGTCTGTTGAAATGCACGCTAGTGAACACTTGAGCGACAGCTTACCCACTCGGCGTGTTTCCCGAAAATGCCTTTCTGTTAAAATTTTGCGGGTCATCTTTCATGCTATTTTTCCGGCGCAAATCGGGCGTTAGTGCATCCGCACGCAAAGGCTCCGGCGCGAAACGAGCCGCAAGCCATGATTCGAACCACGATGACGCGGACCTGGCGGGCGATTCGCGGCGCATCACGCTGAGCCTGAGCCGCGCCGGGCGCTTCGCCGCGATGCTGGCGCGCAGCCGCGCGTCCGTGGTGATACAGGTCTCGGACCTCCTCGCCGGCATGTACATCTCCGATTGGGAACATCTATCGCAATACTGGGAAGAGGAAGACCTGGAGCACGTCGAAGAGCTTCTGCGAAAGTTCTGCCAGATCAGCCCGCAGCGCTGGAATTCGTGGATCGAGTTGTACGACCGGGAATTTCGCTACGGCGAAGGTGAAAAGCCCTGGCGCGGCAAAAAGCGCGACGCGCGCCGGATCGTTCACGGCGCAGGCGACCCGCTTCAAAAATCCGTCGCGCTTGAGGACGTTCTCCGCCAGGCCGAGCAGATCGCTCCGCATTACGACCGCGACGGAGACCGCAAGCTGCCCATCCTGACCACCGAAGCAGTTCTGCTGTGCATCACGCACAGCTATGGCACGGAAATCAGCCGCAGCCTGGCATTTTCGGGAATTGACACCGCCCGGCTCGAAAAAGACGCGCTCTTCCCCCGCCGCGCCCCGTTGGTTTAAGCTGCGAAGCTTTCCAGGAACTACTGTAGTTAGCACGACCGCTTCGGTATAGAGCGCAAAAAACTGGCAGGGTCGATGATAGAACGGTCTTGGCCTTTTCTCATTGCTGTCGTGATCCTTGCGGGGGTATTTCTCCTCACTCCGTACGAAGCTTTCCTCGAAGGCAGCATCGCGGGCCTTATCGTCGCGGCTGCGGTAGCGGGATTCATCATGCATCCACGCAAGGACGTATTCTACGTACGTACGATCGTGCGGTTGATTGACGTGGATCGAAACCAAGCTTTGGAGCACGATTTTCTAGCGGTTAGAGTCGAACTCGCGAGGCTTTGGTTATTGTTTTTGCCTACGGCGCTAGCCGTAGCCTTTCTCGTGTTTTTCGCGGCCGGCGGTCCCACAAAATTCAGTTTCCTGAATTGGTTATTTTCATCGCGACTTGGCCTCCTCTTGCCTGTGGTGGCGTGTGAATACCCTGCCCTGCTCGTCCTCGTGATGCTCTCGGCCTGGGTTAGCGAGAGGAGAGTGTTGAGAGATGCCGAGGCGTGCAGCGCGAGATCCTTTTCACTTTCGCATACGAGCTCGGGACGAATTGCGCGAGTTTCCTACCTGTTTATGGGTGAGCGCGGAGAGTACTACGGCGGTGACTGCGCATACTTTGGGCTGGTTCGCCCTCGCGAACTCGCGAGGATTGTTTTTCACAATGCGAAAAAACCGGAACTGAACAAAATTGCCATGGGCTTTTTGTTCCATCGTTTAGTCGTTCTGGGGCGTGGCGTAACTATTTAGACAAGCAAACAGAAGCGGCTCAAACGATCTTGGCCGAAACAGCGGCTTCTTAGCCCGCTCGACGATCAGCGGCGACTGGTGCCGGAGCGGTCGACGAACTGTACTTTGGGTGGAAGGGCGGGACTTCTGTCCCGCCAAAAGAAGCGAGCCTGCGTCCTACCGCATCACCGTGTAGAGCCGACGTGGGTCGCTGTGTTCGATTCTCGCAGCGGAGCCAGTCTCCAACGTGCGTAAGCAACGAATGCCGCGAGTATTCCAACACACAGCGGAAACAACGCCGAGGCGACGCTGATTTTCGCCGCCGTGATCGAAGTTGCGCCGATCATGATGATCACCAGCCCGCAGGCAGCGAGAGGCGTCAAGCCAGCGCGGATTCGCGTGATCCCGGGAAGCGTCAGGCCGAGCGCGCCTAATATCTCGTCCACGGCGATGAACCGGAGGAACCAGCCCGGCAGCGCGACCTGTTTGGTCATGGCCGCAACAGGCAAGATGAGTTTTACGCCGCCCGCAAACAGGAACAGAAGAGCCAGCAAACACTGAACCACCCACAGCACCACGTTGAGCCGCGTGCGGGCCGGCTTGCGATTGCTGTCGCTGATCGCCACAGATTCCATTGCCAAATTCTCCTGGTGGATTCGATGCCGCCGGACTCTCTATACCGGCATTTATGCGTGGGGAATTGCAAAATGTCAACTTCCGGGGGCGTGCGCCTGCGCGAGATCTTCCGTTATTGCCATTCGCTCCTAAACTTTGACATCCGGCAGGCGGCAGAGTAGCCTCCGCATCGGCATCGCGTCTGCGAGGAAGCTTCGCAAGGAAGAGGCAAATGGCAAAAGGATACTGGATCACGCTCTACCGCTCGGTTTCAAATCCCGCCGCGCTCTCCGAGTATGCGAAATTGGCTGGACCCGCGATTCAGGCTGCCGGAGGGCGATTCTTGGTGCGCGGAACGCCCGCGAGGACGTTCGAGGAGGGCCTGAACCAGCGCACCGTGGTAATCGAATTCGATTCCGTCGAAAAAGCGATCGAGACCTACGAAGGCGCTGCGTATCAAGCCGCCGTAAAGGTGCTGCGCGGCGCGGCTGAACGCGACGTCCGTTTCGTCTCCGGTGCCGCGTGAGTTTCTTCGGCCGGAAATTCGCGCGCTTCAGCGACGATCAAGGGCGGAAAGCAGCGTAGCGGGATCGGCGTTGTCGCCGAAGGTTTTGCTGATGTGCGCGAACCGGTCACTGTTGCCGGGCCCGAAGACGAAGCTGCCGCCTAGCTGAAAAGGATTCCGTCCTAATTTGTGCTGGCGGTGCCCGGCTGCTTTCGCGCGTTTCCGGCTTCGAGAGTTATCGCCGCGCAGCATGTGAAAGAGATTGCCCGCGCCCAGCCCAGCGGCTTTGTACGCGCGCCGGTCTTCGTCGATCAGCAAAAGGAAATCGATTCCGGTTTCTTGCTGAAAGATGCGTGCGTAATTGCGATCGCCCAAGCCGATCGCCGCAAGCGACGCGCCTTTATCACAGAAGGCTTGCCCGCGTTCGTGCAACTGCGCGACGTGCTCCCGGCAGAAGATTCATCCGTAGTGGCGAAGAAAAACGACGACAGCCGGATTCCTCTCCCACAACGAACCCAAGCGAGTTTCCTGGCCGGACGCGTCGGGTAGCACGATTTCCGCAAGGCGGTCACTGAACGTTTCGGGCATGGGCCATCATTGTCAGCGCAACGTTCGGATGTCAAGCGCGTGCGGATTCAGGGTGGCGGGTCAGTTTGAACTTGGACTGTTTGCGTCGCGATGCGGGATACCAATCAGATGATCATCTTGAAGTGAGGCCACAACTCGCGTAGGGGCGCGACGGGTTTATGGCAGACGTAAATAGGGATGTCGCGCTCGTTGGGCATGGTGTGCTGCGTATGAACTACGGCAGCGATGCGCACGTCGCCGAAAAGCTTGATGTATTGGTCCGACCGCTCGCCGAACACGATCATGCACGACCCAGAATAGTTGCGCGGACCCCAGTCGTAGTAGCTGTTATGCCCGCTGAGCGCCGGGGGCAGACCCAGCGCGGGGCCGTAGTAATCGATGGTGCCGGCTTCGCCGTAGTTCCCCGCCAGGATGCCACAGCTCGCGCGTTCGGACGGCGGCAGCGAATCGTAAACCTGCGAAACGGTTGTGGCGATGTTGCGCCAGCCGAACATATCCGCGTAAAGCTGCGGGATTTTGACGTGCTCAGCGTCGCGCTCGGTTTTGGCAAGCTTCCCGGCCGGAATGATTGCCTCGTAACGAAGGAATGCGTTGATGGGCAAAAACGGCACGCCGAAAGGCGCCATGATCAAGCCGCCGAGAACAATCACCGCTGGAAGGGCCGTGCGAATCCATTTGCGCCCCGGCGAATCGCAGAAGCGTTCGATGGCCACGCCGCCGGCGGCTAGGATCAGCGGATAGGCCGGCAGCACGTAATACGATTTGCCATTGAGGAACAAAAACACCGCGAGCACGATCAGATAGCACCAGCCGAGAAAGCGGAACGGCCTTCCGTCGCGCGTGAACAGCAGCCACGCCAGCCCGCCAAGCCACACCGGCAGCGCCAGCGCGTTGAGAAACACGATCTGGTCGCCCAGAAAGGCGAGTCCGGAAATCGGAATGTTCTTATAGCGCTGCGCGTTGCGCACCACTTCGATTTGGGGCCAGCCATGCCGCGCTTCCCAGATCACGTTGGGCAGAAAGATTGCCAGCGCGATCAGACCGCCGATCCAAACCCACTTCGAGCGAAAAACGCGCGCTTCTCCGGAGAGCAAGAGCCCGGCGACAAGCGCGAAGCCGAAAACGAGCATGGTGTGTTTGTTTTCCAGCGCGATGCCCGCTATCGCCCCGAAAGCGAGCCACCAGCGAGGTGACGCTCCGCTGACGATCCGCACGGCGATAATCGCGCAAGCCACCCAGAACAGCGGCTCGAAAGCATTCATGGAGAAAAAGCTGTCGAATGCGAGAAACGCCGGAGCGAACAGGACGGAGAGCGCCGCGAGGCACTGCGCAAACGCGTCGCCGCCAAGCTCGCGCGCCAGAATGCCGGTCAGGAACACCGCCGCACCGCCGGCAAGGACGGGCAGCAGTCGCAGCCCGACAATGGAATGGCCGAATACGTGGTTTGCAAACCAGGCAAAGACGGCGATCAGCGGCGGTTGGTCGATATAGCCCCAGGCCAAATGGTGGCCGCAGGCCATGTAGTAGAGCTCGTCGCGAAAAAATCCGTAATGGCCGATACCGGCAAACTGAAGCAGTATCTTCACCAGCGCCAGGCCGACGAGCATGGCTGTGGCGCTGATGACGGCCTGTTCGACCGGCGGAAGAGTAAGAGGCCTTTCCTCCAGGACTGCTTGTGCTTTGCTCATGATCGCAGGCGCAGCGCCTTAGACGGCGCTTTGCGATTCACCTTCCGCCCAGCCCTTTCATGGAGCGCCAGACCCGGCTTCGCCGTGCGAGCACGCTTGCGCCCGCTGGCGCTATTTGGAGGCCTGAGCCGTAACGATCGTGGCCGATTTGATGGTGTCCAATTTCGGAAAATGTTTTTGAAGGTACGACATGCCCTGCGTTGTGATGGCACCCTGATCGGGCTGCTCGCCGTAGCCGCTATAGATGTGGTCAACAACATCCATGCCAGAGACTACCAGCCCGAACGGAGCAAAGCCCTGGCGATCGAGGCCGGAATTGTCCGCATAGTTAATAAACAGCTGAGTGGTACGCGTGTTTGGTCCGGCCGTGGCGAACGTGATTGTGCCGCGCCGGTTGCTCTGCGTGACGCGATCATCCTTAATGTTGGCGGCGCGCCAGGCGCGGTTTACAGCGGGATCGGGGCTCAGGCCAAACTGGACGATGAATCCCGGAACCACGCGGAAAAAAGCCGCGCCGGTGAAGAAGCCGTGCTTCACCAGATTGTAGAAGCGGTCGGCACCAAGCGGCGCCCAGGCGCGGTCCACTTGCACCACAAAATCGCCGCGGGTGGTCTCGAAATTCACATCGAACTTTTCGGGCGCCTGTGCGTGCAGAGTTTCGGGATGCAGGAGTGCCGGGTCAATAGCCATGTGCGTCCTTCGCTGAGTGGGATGCGCCGCGGTCTGGGATCGCGCGTAAAGCGCGGCGCCAGCCAACACGGCGATAACACACAAACTGAAACATACCGCAATGCCCTTCTTCATTCAGCTTTTCCTTCGATGAGCCGCCACCTCGATGCGCTGCATGAGGCGCAGCAAATTGGCACCTAGAATTTTTTGGACGTCCGACTCGCCGTAACCTTCGCGCAGCAAAGCCTCGGTTATTTGCGGCAACTTCGAGGCGTCCTCCATGCCGAACGGCATACAGGCGCCGTCGAAATCGGAGCCGAGTCCGACGCGATCGATTCCCGCGATTCGCGCCGCGTGGCGAATGTGGCCGACGATGCGGGTCCACTCGACGCGCGGGAGTTTCCCACTTGCCGCAAACTCGCGGACGATTCTATCCCATTCGATCAGTTCACGCGCACCGTTTTCGCTGCCGCGCCTTTTGACTTCCACCTCGATTTCCTTCTCGACTTCCGGGTGAGCAGCTTCAAAGTCGGCGAACTCCCGGCTGAGAAACCCAACGTGGAAGTTGACTTGAACGAGGCCGTCTTTCGCGGCGATAGCGCGGATTAAATCGTCGGAAAGATTGCGGGGACAGTCGCAGAGCGCGCGGCAGGAAGAGTGAGACGCGAATACCGGCGCTTCGCTGGTTTCGAGCACATCGAGCAGAGTTTTGTCCGAGACGTGCGAGACGTCCACGATCATGCCCAAGCGATTCATTTCGCGGATCACCTGCTTTCCAAAATCCGAGAGGCCGTTGTGACGCGGAGGATCGGTGGAGGCGTCGGCCCATTCCGTATTGCGCATGTGGGTGAGCGTCATGTAGCTGGCGCCGAGCGAGCGGAAGCGGCGGAGCACGTCGAGATTCGAATCGATCATGTGCCCGCCTTCGATTCCAATCAGGATGGCGATGCGGCCTTCGGCACGCGCCCGCTCTATTTCGCCGGCGGTTCGGGCCAACACAAGATCCGTAGCGTGGCGATCGACTTCGCGATGGATTGCACCGATTTGTTCGAGGGCGCGGCGGACAGCCTCGGCACCGGTCACCGTACCAGGCACCCACACAGCGAAGAATACGGCGCCGACTCCGCCTTCGCGCAATCGCGGGATATCGACGCCGCCGTCGGAGTGCCGCGCGGCTAAATCGAAGCCGGATTCAAAGAGGCGCTGCGTGGTATCGACATGCGTATCGACGACGATCGAGCGGAAGTGCAGGTCGCGCGCGCGGCGGGAGATGTCGGAATCGGAGGATTGGGCTGGCACAGTCTATTGGCAAAAAGCGGCACAGCATGCTGTGCCACTACAGCTGCAGCAGTGCATCAATCGCGGCCGGTGAACCACGTTTTCAGCGCGTGGCGAATCACTTGTCCATTGACCGCGGCGATCGATTCCGTGAGCGGAATGCCCTTGGGACAAACCTTCACGCAATTTTGCGAGTTGTCGCAATCCTGAATGCCTCCCGGACCCATCAACGCATCCAGGCGCTCGCCGGCGTGGAGCTTGCCGGTGGGATGCATATTGAACAGGCGCACCTGGCTGACGATCGCCGCGCCAACGAATTGCGTGTGTTCGTTGACCTTGGGACAAATTTCCAGGCAATTGCCGCAGCTTATGCAACGAGCGAGTGGATAGCCTGTCTCCTGCGTGGCCGGAGACATACGAGGGCCTTCGCCAAGGTCGTACGTGCCGTCGATGGGAATCCAACAATGGGTGCGCTTCAAATCCTCGAACATCTTCGAGCGATCGACCACCAAGTCGCGGACCAGCGGAAACTTGCTGAGCGGTTCGAGCCGGATCGGCTGCTCCAGATTATCGACGAGCGCCGAACAGGCCTGCCGCGGCTGGCCGTTGATGAGCATGGCGCAGGCGCCGCAGACTTCCTCGAGGCAATTGGCTTCGTAGCTTACGGGAGAAGACTCGCGGCCGTCGCGCGTGATGGGACGCTCGGCTATATCGCGCAGGCAGGTGATGACGTTCATATGCGGGCGGTAGCGAAGCTCAAATTCCTCCCAGCGTACGGGTTCGTCGGGTCGCTGGCGACGCTTAACGCGGACGATGATTTTTTTATCTGGCATAAAAATTAGCTCGCTGCGGTGTATTTCCTTTCGCGCGGGGGAATCAACGACGTATCGACGGGCTGGTATTCCAGGCAGATTTTGCCGAGGTTATAGCGGGCGAGGGTGGTCTTCAGCCAATTCGCGTCGTCGCGCTCGGGAAATTCGGGTTTGTAATGCGCGCCGCGCGTTTCGTTGCGCTCCAAAGCGCCGAGAGCGATCACCTGCGCCAGCACGAGCATATTGCCCAGCTCGCGAGTAAAATTCAGCGTCTGATTGGACCACTGCGTGCGGTCCTGCAAATTGATTTTCTTATAGCGCTCGCTCAATTCCGCGAGCTTGCCGACAGTCTTCTTGATATTGGCGTTGTAGCGGATCACGGTGCAGTTCTCGGTCATCACTTCGCCGAGTTCGCGCCAGATCGTGATTGGATTTTCGGTCCCCTGCTGATGCAACAAGCCGTCCGTAATATCTTGCTGGCGGGCGCGCTCGCGCTCGAAAACTTCGGCGGACGTGCTCTCGCAACCTTTTTCCAAGTTTCGCGCATAGCGGACGGCGGATGGCCCAGCAATCATGCCGCCATAGATGCAGGAGACCAGGGAATTCGCTCCCAGGCGGTTCGCGCCGTGATATTGGTACTCGCACTCTCCGGCGGCAAAAACGCCGGGAATACTCGTGGCTTGCTGCTCGTTATCCACCCACAGTCCGCCCATGGTGTAGTGCATCGCGGGAAAAACCTTCATCGGCTCTTCCCGCGGATCGGGACCGACGAACTTTTCGTAGATTTCGAGAATGCCTTCCAACTTGCGGTTCAGCACCTCGCGCGGGATGTGCGAAACGTCGAGATAAACCGCGGGGCCGCCGGGCAGGCCCATTTTCAATTCGAAGACAACTTTGTGAATGGCGCGCGTGGCCACGTCACGCGGCACCAGATTGCCATACTTGGGATACCACTCTTCGAGGAAATAGAAGCGCTCGTTCTGCGGGATGTCTTTCGCATGGCGCGTATCGCCAGGCTGCTTCGGCACCCAAACGCGGCCACCTTCGCCGCGCGCCGATTCGCTCATCAAGCGGCATTTGTCTTCGCCAGGAATCGCCGTGGGATGCACCTGAATGAATTCGCCATTTGCGTACCAGGCTCCCTGTTGGAAAAGCGCCGACTGCGCGGAGCCAGTGCAAACGACGGAGTTCGTCGAGCGGCCGAAGATCGCGCCGATGCCACCGGTGCAGAAAATAACGGCGTCCGCCGGGAACGTGCGCACGTCCATGGTGCGCAAATTCATGGCGCAGATGCCACGGGCGATGCCGGCGTCGTCGAGGACCGCCGAGAGGAACGTCCAGCCCTCGAATTTATTCACGCGGTCGATGGACTCGTGGCGGCGGACCTGCTCGTCCAGCGCATATAGCAACTGCTGGCCGGTGGTGGCTCCGGCGAATGCCGTGCGGTGATGCAGCGTGCCGCCGAAGCGACGAAAATCGAGCAGGCCTTCCGGCGTGCGATTGAACATTACCCCCATGCGGTCGAGCAGATCGATGATCGCAGGCGCGGCCTCGCACATGTTTTTTACCAGGCCCTGATTGGCCAGAAAGTCTCCGCCGTAAACGGTGTCGTCAAAATGGATCCACGGCGAGTCGCCTTCGCCCTTCAAATTTTTCGCCGCGTTGATGCCGCCCTGCGCACAAACGGAGTGCGAACGCTTCACCGGCACGATGGAAAAGAGATCGACGGGAACGCCGAGCTCGGCGACGCGAATCGTCGCCATCAAGCCCGCAAGTCCGCCGCCGACGATGATGATCTTCGGCTGTCTCATAGATAGGTGTCGAAAGGCGTCCAATGGAAGCGGAAGCCGGCGATTATCGCGAGACCAATCACCGCGAACACGACGGCCACTAACGCGCCGAACCAACCGGCGGCGCGCTGCGATTCGGGAGTGACCGCGAAACCCCACTTGCAGGCGAAATTCCACACGCCGTTGCCGAGGTGAAACGAGGCGGCCAGGATTCCGATGGCGTAGATCGCGACGATCCAGGGATTCGCCATGTAATGGGCGATATCGGTGTAGGTGGTTTTGCCGTGGCTCAGAAAGCGAACGGTCCAGACGTGATAGCCGATGAACGCAAAGACGATGATGCCGGTCCAGCGTTGCAGCACGTACAGCCAGTTGGCCATCCACGGGTGACCGATGACGTTGGCTTTGCCGTTCCACCAGATGTAAATGCCGTAGCAGCCGTGAAAGAGGATAGGCAGCCAGATCAGAAGAAACTCGATCGGGAGGCGCCACGGCACCGTTTCCAGCTTCGAGGCGATGTAGTTGTACTTGCCGGGACTGACCAGCGCGTAACTGTTTTCGAAAAAATGTTCCGCCAAATACGCGCCGATGGGAACGATGCCGCTGAGAGACTGAAGTTTATCGAGAAAAAAGCTGGTCCGGGTCACACCGACTGCAGATGCCATGCACGCTCCGAGATAGGACTCCTCGCGCAGCGAGTGGTTATGAACGCTTTTTCTTGATTTCGCCGGCTGCGCTGGTGAAAAAATTGCGTCAACGAATGCTACATTGCAGTATAGGCGACGCGAAGACGATTCGCAAGGCGCGCGCGCCGGTTTCGTGCGAAACCGCTGAAATGCAGGTTCACGAATGCCCGCCAGAAGGACTGCGAAACCATTCCCCGGGCCCCGTTACCGCGGAAATTCCTTGGCGGTTTAGGAAAAATTCGCCGAACAAATTGTGATAGACTCCGCCCGAAAACTTCCGAATTCCCTATCGAATGGCCGGCGAATATATCGGCGAATTGAAAAAGTGGATCAGCGAACTGGCGCGCGTGGGCGCCGAGGGCGATGAGGTGCGGCTGAACCGCGCCGTGGAGTTGATCGCCAAAAATTTCGGCGTGCGGCCGCACGAAGTGGCGATCCTGGGTCTCACGGCGAGCGAGCGCGCGCTGCGTTTCCTGGCTCCCGACAATCTCCGCCCCATCGGAGAAATTCCCCTAACCAGCGTCAATTCGCTGGCGGTGCGGTCGGCGCGCGACCGGCGGCCCGAAGTGGTGAATCATTTCGCGATGGTGCCGCACGCCTCGGTTTTCGAGGGCGTGCCGCTTGGCGAAGAAGGGCGCGCGGAACCGATCCAGAAAATCATGAGCGCGCCGATCATGCTGGGCACTCGCGTCGTGGGCGTTGTGCAGGTCTCGCGAAAGGCGCGGGAAGGCTCGGACGCGGGACCGGACTTCACGCAGGCGCAGTTGCGCGAACTTTCCGTGGTCTGCGACGCGCTGGCGCCGTGCGTTATCCTTTGCCGCAACACGTGACCGACGGCTCGCTGCTCGCCATGCTGCAGGGTTGCGAAAGCATCAACCATGCCGGAAAGTAACGCGGGAGCAACGATGCGGCGCGAATAATCATTGACATCATTCAGGCTGCTTGTTAATTTTCAAACGCTCCTTTTCCCAGTCAAAGCTACGGAGGCACCGCAACCCGGCTCAACACATGGCGTTTGTCGCGAAGAAGATTTTTCTCACCAAGGGAGTCGGAAAGCACCGCGAGCGCCTGTCGAGCTTCGAGCTGGCGCTGCGCAACGCAGGAATCGCCGCGTGCAACATCGTCCGCGTCTCGTCGATTTTTCCCCCGCATTGCAAATTGATTTCGCGCGCCGAGGGGCTAAAGCATCTGAAGCCTGGGCAGGTGGCGTTCACGGTGATCAGCGAAAATCAGACGCGCGAGCCGCACCGGCTGATCGCCGCGGGCGTCGGCCTGGCGCTGCCGGGCGACAAATCGATGTACGGCTATCTTTCGGAGCACCACTCGTTCGGCGAGACGGAAGAAGTGGCCGGCGAATACGCCGAAGAACTCGCCGCGGAGATGCTGGCGACCACGCTGAACGTCGAGTTTGACCCGGATTTGTCGTGGGATGAGAAGAAAGAGGTGTACCGCATCTCGAATAAAATCGTCCGCACGATGAATATTACGCAGTCAGCCGTGGGAGATAAGCGCGGCCTGTGGACCACGGTGCTCGCCGCTGCCATCCTGCTCGGCGACGACGATTAGTTCCCTGCTCCTCGCAAGAAACACCCTACAATTCGTGGTCCTGCCCCTACGCGCAGCATGGGGCAATCGCGGAATTACTTGCCGCGCTTTTTCAAATAGCCAATCCGCTGCAAAACGGCGCCGACGATAAGCGGCAGAGCGACCGTAGCATCGTCGAAAACTTCCGCGAACTTGCCGCCTTCCTCCGGAGGAACGAACTTGCCCCAGGAAACGGCTTCCGTGTACGTACTCCCGGAAAGTCCGCCCCAGCTTACCGGCTCGGGGCAGATGCGGACGCCGTAGTTGTAACGTTTTAGCGGCAATTTTTCATACCCGCGCCGCGCGAGAAGCTCGGCGTAAACGCCAAATTGCTGCGCCCAGTTTCGGGGGACTCCGCCGCCGATAGTGAAAATGCCCATGCGCTTGGTGGCGAGCATCGTGGAAGCGTAGTGCTCGAAATCGTCGAAGCCGTCGAAAACGAGCGGCGGTTTCCCGGACATCTTGCGCTGGCGCTGATGGAGCGCGAAGTCGATGCCCAGCTCCGAGTCCGTGAACGCCGGCACGAACACCGGCACATTTTTCTCCGCGCAGCTCTTCAAAATGCCGCGGCCCTTGGCATTCTTCCGCAGGTATTCGCCGATTCGCTTGTGCAAACGCCAACTGGAGACAGTTTCGCGCGGTTCCCATCCGTCGAGGACGTGATCGACCACTTCCTCCACATGATCCAGATTCAACTCCGGCTCCAGCGAATCGTACACACGGTTGTACCCGGCAAAGAACAGCTCGCGATCATCCATTTTCGGGTCGTAACGGAAATGCGAGCGGCCGGTGGCTTCCACCAGGCCATGCGCCATCAGCGCGCCGGTGGACACGATGGCCTTCACCACGCCTGAATCGACCAGATCGCAGAAAACCAATCCCATTTTTCCGACGGTCAGAGCGCCCGAAAGCGTCATGACGACGAAGCAATCCTTATCGCGCGCCATCGCCTCCAGCACATCCGCCGCGTCGCCGATTTGCCTCGCTGTGAACGCCGTCTCGCCCATGGCGCGCACCAGATCGTCGATCGTGTCGATCTTCGAGAAGTCCAGCGGGTAGATGGGAGTCAGGCGGTCCTTCACCGGATCGTGCAGGATTCGCCCCGTGGCGCCCTTTTTACTCGGCATTCGGCGTTCCTCGTTAGGTAGAAAGTTAAGTTATGTCGTCCCGCCGGAAGCGAAATCGATCGCAAGATTCGCTTTAGCGCGCCTCATTGATAGTACAGATCAGCCGGGAAACGAAAGAATATTTTGGAAAAATTTGAAAAGTTCCACGGTTCGCTGCGCGTGATATCCGTCAGCAGGAACTCGCCTCTATTCGCGGCGAATACCTAAGCCCGCGGATGGTATTGCCAGGCAGCAACTCTCGCGCCTGCCGTGCGGAAATGTGGGTGGAGGAAAAGCGCTCGCTTGCGGCCACAGCGCCGTGCGAAACTCTTACGAACTATTTTGAAGTCGCACTCCGGGAGACGGACTCAATGAATTTGTTCGCTGCTGTCGCGCCGCGGAACCATGTATGGCTTGTGGGGATATCCCTGCATGGATTTCTCGCGTGGGTAATCATCGGACTGGTGGCCGGATGGATCGCCGGCGTAATCACGCGCGGACGCGGCTTCGGTTGCCTTGTCGATATCGTCCTGGGGCTGATCGGCGCCGTGATCGGCGGCTGGATTTTCACACGCCTAGGAATTTCCGCGTTCGGCTTCTGGCCGAGCTTGGCCGCCGCAACGGTAGGCGCCGTGGTGCTCGTGGCTATCGGGCGCCTGTTCGCGGGCGGCTCTTCAAAGTGAATTTCCGCTAACGCATCGCCAGCCACTGGCAGGCAGCCCATACCACAGGACTGGCCAGAATTAAGCTGTCGATGCGATCCAACATGCCGCCGTGGCCAGGCAGCAAGCTACCGGAATCCTTCACGTTTGCCGCGCGCTTATACGCCGATTCCAGCAGATCGCCGATTTGCCCGGCAACGTTCGCAACCGCTGCGATTGCCACCAGCGTCCAGATGTCAATTCGCAGCCAATAAGAAAATCCCACTGCTACTAAAACCGACCCAACCAGGTTCGCGGTGGCGCCTTCCCACGTCTTCTTCGGGCTCAGCGCAGGCGCCATGGGAAGCCGGCCAACCGCTTTCCCTGTGAAGTACGCGAACGTGTCGCCCACCCAAATGAGCACAAGCGTGAACAGGATCAGCGCGCGGCCTGTCTCGCTGATTTCGTCCAGACGAACGAGATAGCTGAACGGGAACGCCACGAGCAAAAGTCCAGCCGAACCGATCGCGATGGCCGGCAACGATTCGCGTAACGGGCGGCGCATCGCCAGCACGATCACCGCCGCGCCAAAAACGTAAATCAAGAAGATGGCTTCGACGGAAATTGCGCCCACGGCGTGCACTTGCACGATCGACACGCCGTGGCCGAAAGGATGCGTTTCAACGAGCCCCTCCGTATATTGCGCGTAGAAAAGTCCCGCCGCGCAAAGCAGCGTCCATTTGCGGAAACCACGCAGGCCGGCTTGGTCGCCGAGATCGAGAAATTCCACGAGGGCCAGCAGCGCGACGATCGCCGCGAATACAGCCAGCAGCCAGGATGGTCCCCACCAAACCGGCACAACAACCAGGGGAATCAGGACGCAAGCCGTTAGAATGCGCGCGAGCATCTGGCGTCAGGACCGCCCCTGCCGCGCCGCGCGCGCCGGCTCTCCTTGCCGTGCGCGAGATTCAGGAGCGGCCCGCCTGCTTTCTGCATCGTCCGTCGCCTCGCGGTTGCGCTCGGAGGATTGGCTAGGGCCTAGCCCACCGTAGCGACGCTCACGCTTTTGATAATCGAGGAACGCTTCCAGCAGGCGCGCCCGCGAAAAGTCAGGCCACAACGTCTCCGTCACGTAAATTTCCGCGTAAGCGATCTGCCACAGCAGAAAGTTGCTGACGCGCATTTCTCCGCTGGTGCGAATCAGCAGATCGGGATCGGGCAGGCCAGCAGTGTAAAGATGATCGGAGATGGCTTGCTCGCCGGCGCGAAAATCGGACGCATTCCCGGCGCGGGCTTGGTCGAGCAGAGCGTTAAACGCGTCGGCCAGCTCAGCGCGGCCGCCATAATTCAGCGCCACCACCAATTTCATGCCGGTATTGCGCGCGGTCAGGCTCATCGCCTCGTCGATGTCGTTCTGAACGCCTGGCGGGAGCTCGCTATGGCGACCAATAAATCGCATCTGAATATTGTTCTTTTGCAACGACGGCAACTCGCGCTTCAAGTATTGGCGCAATAGCCGCATCAGAAAATCGACTTCCGCCTCCGGGCGGCGCCAATTTTCCAGCGAAAAGGCATAGAGCGTAAGACACGGCAGGTGCAGCCGCGCGCATGTTTCGATCACCTCGCGCGCCGTTTTCACACCCGCTCGATGCCCCGCGATGCGAGGCAAATGGCGTCGGCCCGCCCAGCGGCCGTTGCCATCCATGATGATCGCCACATGATTCGGCAACCGCTTGGGATCGAGCTTTTCAAGCAGCGCCGCTTCCTCGCGGCCCGAAGCTTTCAGCAATTCAGATGATTTCACAGGAAGACGCTCGTCGTACCCCCGAGACGGACTCTTCTAGTCCGCTGGGGCAGCAGAAAAGCGCACGAGCGAAGCTAGCATAGCAGGATGTTGGGGCGCAAACCGACTATTCCGCGGTTGCCGCGTCCGAAACGGCTGGGATTTGATGGTTTTTCGCGCTCGCCGCCACGACTTCCAGTTACTGTAGCGCCAGGTGCGGCGATAAAAGCCTGTTGATGCATTAACAATTCACCGTCGATCAGCGGCCAAATGGCGCACATCACGACCAGCCACCATGTAGATAACGTCCTCGGCGATGTTCGTGGCGTGGTCGCCGATACGTTCGAGATTCTTTGTGATGAGGATGAGCTCGAAGGCTGGGAAAACCACCGCAGAATTTTCCATCATATAGGTGAGGAGTTCCCGAAAAATCTGATCGCGCAAATGATCGACTTCATCGTCGCGCAGCAAAACAGATTTAGCGAGGTCGGCGTCGCCGTGAACTAGGGCATTCAGACTCTCGCGAACCATTCCCTCGGCCAGCTCGCTCATCCGTGGCAAATCGACGTAAGGCTTGACTTGAGGGTGACGAAGGATCCGCAGCGCAGATTGGGCGATATTAACAGCCTGATCGCCGATGCGTTCAAGATCGCTGTTTATGCGCGACGCACAAAGAACAAACCGCAAGTCAACGGCCATGGGAGCCTGCAGAGCTAGAAGCTGCATCACGCGATCGTCAATTTCGATCTGCATTTCGTTTATAGCCGGCTCTTCTTCGAGAACGCGATTGGCCAGATTTTCGTCCTTCTCAAAAACCGCCTGTACCGACTGGTGGACGGCGCGCTCTGCAAGGCCCGCCATCATCAATAGGCGCTCTTTCAAGTCTCCCAAATCGTGTTCGAAGTGCCGTTCCATCAAAGCTCCTGGAATTCACATTCGATGATCGTTCATCCGAACCGGCCCGTGATGTATGCCTCCGTGCGCGGATCGGACGGCGTTGTGAATAGCTTTCTCGTCGATTGGTATTCGACGAGCTGCCCATCCAACAGAAATGCGGTGAAATCGCTGGCTCGCGCCGCCTGTTGCATGTTGTGCGTGACGATGACGATCGTGCACGAGGATTTCAACTGAAAGAGCAGCTCCTCGATTTTGGCGGTCGTAATCGGGTCAAGCGCCGAGCAAGGTTCATCCAGCAAGAGAACCTCAGGGTTCACGGCCAGCGCGCGAGCGATACATAGCCGCTGTTGCTGCCCACCCGAAAGGGCGTATGCGGACTTGTGAAGCTGGCCTTTCACTTCATCCCACAGAGCGGCCCGCCGCAAACTGTGCTCGACCGCCTCCGAGAGGCTATCGTGATGTCCGTTGATCCGCAGCCCGTACGCGACGTTGTCGAAAATAGACTTCGGGAAAGGATTTGGCCGCTGAAATACCATACCGACGCGACGGCGCAATTTCACAACATCCATGCGGAAAACATTCTCATTATCGAGCAGGATTTCGCCCTCTACCTGCGTGCCGCGCACAACTTCCGTCATACGGTTTAAGGAACGCAGGAACGTGGACTTGCCGCAGCCTGACGGGCCAATTAATGCCGTGACGACATTGGCGAAGACGTCTAAATCAACTCCGTGCAGAACCTCTTTAGCGCCATAAGAGACTTTCAAATTGGAGATTTTGAATTGCGGCTTTATCGTCCCTATCGGTAATTCGACCAGCGGAATATCCTTCTGTCCAAGGTGCACGGGCTCCAGATTTTGATGTTTCTGCACAATGGATGCTCCATTCATGTTCGCCTTCCGCTTCTATCTGGCAGCGGCAGTCTTACGCGCGAAAACCAGTCTGGTTGCGACGTTCAGGACGAAAACCAATCCCAGAAGAACCAGACCTGCCGTCCATGCTTGCTCGTGCCAATCCTGATACGGGCCGATTGCGTACGTGTAAATCATCACGGGTAGTGACGCGATAGGCTCGTTAAAACCGGGGCTCGAATATCGATTGCTGAAAGCTGTGAAAAGCAACGGCGCTGTTTCGCCCGCAATACGGGCTAGGGCAAGCATGATGCCCGTGATTATTCCCGAAGCGGCGGCGGGAACAACGACCGTCAAGATGGTTCTCCATTTACTCGCGCCCAAGGCCATTGCGCCTTCCCGCAGGGTACGGGGCACAGCTTTTAGGAACTGCTCTGTACTCCTCAAAATAATGGGAATCATCATGACGCCAAGCGCAAAGCCGCCCGCCAGCGTGGAGAAGTGTCCCGCGGGTAGGACAACGATCGCATAGGCAAAAATTCCGATGACAATGGAAGGCACACCGTTAAGCAAGTCGGCCATATAGCGAACAAAAAAATTCGGCGCCTTGCCGCCGAATTCAGAGAGATAAACACCCGAGAAAATACCCGCGGGAGCGCCTATGAGCAGCGCCACCGAGAGCAGTTTTGCCGTGCCGACAATGGCATTGGCCATTCCTCCGCCCTGCTCGCCTACAGGTTTCGGCAGTTCTGTAAAGAAACTCCAATTTACGTTCTTTCCGCCGTGGTAAATGAGATATCCAAGGATGAGAAACAAAACGGAGACGGTTGCAAAGGCAAAGATGGCGGTAAGCCCAAGCATGAAAGCATTCAAGAATTTGCGCCATCCGCTGTGCAGATTCATTCGAGCAAGCCTCCGCGTTGGGCGGTGGCCAGAACGAGCAACCGCGCCAGACCATTGAGCACGAAGGTAAGCAGGAACAATACCAGTCCCAATTCGATTAAAGCGCTCAAGTAGAGGCTTCCTGTAGCTTCGGTGAATTCGTTGGCGATCACAGCCGCGATCGAATAGCCCGGAGCGAAAAGCGATGCGCTGATCTTCGGATCATTGCCGATGACCATTGTGACCGCCATAGTCTCCCCGAGCGCCCGTGCCAGCGCCAGGAAAACGGAACCGAGAATTCCTGTTTTCGCGAAGGGAACCACAGCTCTTGAGATTGTCTCCCAACGTGTTGCGCCCAAAGCCAAAGCAGCTTCCCGCTGCTCGCGAGGCACGGAAATCAATACTTCGCGCGAAACAGAGACAATGAATGGCACAACCATGATCGCAAGGGTCAGGCCTGCCGCAAGAAAACCAACACCGTATGCCGGTCCGCGAAAGAAGGGTAAGAATCCGAACTGCGACCTCAGCACAGGTTCCACCCAAACGCGAAGCAACGGAGCTAGGACAAAGATTCCTAACAGCCCGTAAATGACGCTGGGCACCGCCGCGAGTAAGTCCACAAGAAATGCAAGCGCGTCTGAGATACGTTTGGCGGAAAATTCGGACAGAAAAATCGCCGTTCCCAAACCAAGCGGCACTGCGAGCAAAAGCGCGATTGCTGAAGTGACCACCGTTCCGTAGAGAAATGGAAGCGCCCCGAATTGCCCCCCTACGGGATCCCAAACGCGCGTCGCGAAAAACGCCCAGCCGAACTTCTGACGCGATAATGCCGACTGAATCCATAGCTGATAAACCAGCAGCGCGGTGACGCCTATCACAGTACTTGCGAAGATCAGCGTTAAAACGTGAGCGATTTCATCGCCTCTTCGCAAGCGCTCCCAATAGATGCGCAAGGGACGGAACGATGGGGTTAGCCCGGTGGCATTTACGCGTTCGAGCATAGCTAGTGAATCTGAGAAACCGTCGCATCTTCTTTCGCGCTAACGTCGGTAGGCAATTTCGCATACGCTAGCGGCTCGGCGTCGTTCTGGCCGTCCGTGAGCATCCAGTGCAGAAAACTCTTAATCGAATCGCGCTTGGCCGCATCCGAAATTTGCGTCGGCACGAGAAGCCAGGTGAAGCTCGCGATGGGATAAGCATCGTTACCCGGAGGATTGGTGATTGAAACGCGAAAATCTTTAGGCATCGAGTCCGCGGTGGCTGCAGCGGCTGCCGTGACGCTCTCAAGACTCGCCTTGACGAATGCTCCCGACGAATTCTGTACCAACCCAAACAGAATGTGGTTTTGAATGGCATACGTGAGTTCGACATAGCCGATGGAATTCGGGGTCTGCTGAATCAAACCAGTAACGCCTTCGCTGCCTTTACCGCCAAGCCCGACCGGCCAATTGACTGAAGTTCCCGAGCCAACCTTGTCCTTCCATTCCGCGCTCACTTTTGAAAGATAGTCGGTCCAGATGAACGATGTGCCGCTGCCATCCGAACGATGGATGACTACGATATTTGCAGACGGTAATTTCAGTCCGGCATTCGCGCGCGTGATGGCAGGGTCATTCCATTTTGTGATTTTCCCGAGAAAGATTCCTGCAAGTGCTTGTGGTGTGAATTTCAGCTCGGCGGTAACACCAGGAATGTTGTACGTCGGTACGACCGCGCCAAGTACGGTCGGAAAGTGCAGAACTGGCGATTTTGCCTGCGCAAGCTGTGCGTCAGTCATCGGTGCATCCGATGCGCCAAAATCGACGGTGCCCGCCAACAGTTGCCGGATACCGGCCCCTGACCCCACCGATTGATAATTAATTTCGACATTCGGATGCAGTTTGTGAAAGTCGTCCGCCCAGCGAGAGTAAATTGGATAGCCGAAAGTAGAACCAGCGCCATTGATGAGAACGGTTTGCGAACCCGTTGTCGTGCTCCCGTTATGCGAGCAGGACACCAATGAAATTCCGGTCAGCAGCGCGCAGAGAATCACCCAATTCCGGCCAGCAAGTTTGTTCACTTTTATCCTCCAGACTGTTTTGCCTGCGCATTGTTACAATGCCGTTACATCTGCTTGAAGATTAGGTGAATGCAGCTCTAAGGCAGTCATACCGCAGGTCTACAAAACCCAACCCATGCCATGCCAAGATGCGCGATCCTTACCCCAGCAGAAGTACTTGCGTTCGACCATGGATCCTGTTCGCCGCTGAGTTCGTATCCTCGGCGGATGCAGCCATTCACGGAAAAATGGTCTCAACAACCGGGGGACAAGCCTCCGCCTCATTCAGTTCTTCTGTCATTTTGTTGCTTGCGAGTATCGAGACCGCAACTATGGCGTTCATGCATCCGAGCGCGGGAAGTATGCGAAGACGCTGTAACTCTGGGATTAGGTGCGGATGAATATTGCGTTACGTTATTCGATGCTTGGTGGGATAGCCGGGCTGTTTCTATTGTGCCGGATGTCTATTCCCCGCAACCAGAACACAACGTCTTCGGCGATGTTCGTGCAGTGATCCGCGATGCGCTCCATGTGCCGGGCAGCAAGGATGTATTGGATGTTGACGGTTGCCAGCACAGGCTCCTTCTTCACAGCCGAGATGAGCACCTCCACCGCCCTGTCACGCTGCCGATCCACCGCTTCCTCGCTTTCCAGGACCTCAGATGCAAGAGTAACGTTCTGATGAATTAGAGCTCCCAGGCATCTTGCGACCATCGCCCTTACCGGAGGAACCATCGATACAAGTTCAGCGGGTGTGTCCGCGTTGGGAGATTGGCAGAGCGAAATTACGCACTGGCAGATGTTGACGGCCAGATCGCCCATCCGTTCTAAGTCATTATTGATCTTAAAAGTGGCGACGACATGGCGTACATCTTCTTGCGTCAGGTCGCCCCTTCGCAGCAGTCGAACTGCGTGTTCATCGACCAGGATTTCCGATTCGTTGATTCTCGGCTCGGTGATAAATACGCCGCTCGCAATCTCAGCGTTCCGCGAGAGCAGGGCTTCGAAAGAACGGTTTACAGAGCTCTCCACCGTTCGCGCCATGGAAACGAGGTGGTTTTCGAGGGCTGTAGTATAAAAATCCGAGGAACTACGGGCTGACGAGGCCATGCTCTCTCCTCGACTGTGGCGGCAGCCGAATCGACCGCTCCACCAAAGCATGCCGGCCAATTGTTGCGGGAGGATGACGGCGTGATGAATTTTTGAGGAACTGCTATGTAGCCAAGGGGATAGAAAAATGGAATTGTGAACCACTACCAATTTCGCTATCAACCCAAATTTGCCCGCCGTGAGCCTCGACGATATGTTTCGCTATCGCCAGCCCGAGGCCGGTTCCGCCTGCTTCGCGTGACCGCGCGGCATCAACCCGGTAAAATCGCTCGAAAATCCTGTTGTGTTCCACTTGGGGAATGCCGATGCCTGTATCGGCCACGGTAAAAACGATAGACGAACCATTACGCTCTGCGCTGACTTCGATGCATCCAGCGGCGGGAGTGTACTGAATGGCGTTGTCCAGCAGATTGCGCAGAACTTGCTGTAATAAGCGCGCGTCTGCTCTGACGAATGGAAGGCCAACCGGCGGCTTAATCGCATTCAGAGAAATTTCCTTTCTGCTCGCGGCGTCCTGCGCCAACTCGACGGCAGATGAGATTAGGCCAGTCACATTCACCGCCTGCGGATCCATTGGCTGCTTGCCGACTTCTATTTTGGATAGCTCCAGAAGATCATCCGTTAAACGGGCTAGACGGCTTGCGTGATTTCGTATGATCTCGATAAAACGCCGATTGTTTTGCTTGTCTTCAAGGCCTCCATTAAGAAGCGTCTCGGCGAATCCTTGAATCGCCGTCAGGGGCGTGCGCAACTCGTGCGAAACGTTTGCCACGAAGTCCTTTCGAATTTGTTCGAGACGGCGAATCTCCGTTATTTCATGAAACACTACCACCGCGCCGGCAGGACTCTCCCGGTTTTCAGAATTGGCGTGTGTGTCGCTTATGGCAAAAACCGTGGCCGCGGTCACCGAGAAGTGTCTTGGCTGTGCTACACCTAACGAAAGTTCTCCGCGGGCTTCCTCGCCAGTGAGAGCGCTGCGAATCAACTTTAGAACATCGGGATGCCGGATCACGGAAACAGCAGGTTGCGCCACATGGTTGCGGCTATCGAGATTCCAAAGTTCGGCGAACGCCTCATTGTAGAACGCGATCTGCTCGTCAGCATCTATAACGGCGATGGCTTCTGCCATGCTGCGCAGTATCGCCGCAGACCGATTGCGTTCATCGGAAAGCGAGCTGATCGTTGCGCTCAAGCGCGACGCTGTGTCGTTGAGAGCGCGAGCTAAATCTCCGAGTTCGTCTGTGGCGGACTCCTGCATTAGTGGACGAAAGTCGCCGATCGCAACTCGCTGCGAGAATTCCTTAAGTTGTCCGACTCGTCGCGCAAAGCGCCGCGAGAAAAGCGCGGAGATTCCAATAGCGAGTAACAAAATTATGAGGGAAGCTTCCCACAACTTTCGGCGCACCTCCGCGAGGGCGGTGTTGATTTGCGCAAGTGGAGTCGCGAAACGAATCACAACGGGCGGCCCCGATGGGCGATCAAACCGTATTGCCCAATACACCAAATCTCGGTTCAATGTGTGGCTGTGCCGCACGGATTCGCCTTCGCCGGAACCCATGGCTTGATGAAATTCAGGACGGTTCGAGTGGTTCTCCATTGTTTTGATGTCGTGGGCAGAATCGGCAAGAACGCGGCCATCAAACGCAATGACCGTCACGCGCGCTCCGCTGCGCGACATCCATGTAGCCCACGATGCCAATGCGCCTTCATCGCCGAAATTGGGCGGCTTGGATCGCGCGATCAGCGCCAAGGAATTTAGCCGCTCGTCTGCGGCACGAATGTAATTTTGTCGAAGGATTCGGCCAGCGTAGAAATCAACTGCGCCAAGGACAGCGATCAGAAGAAGAAAATAGGTCAGCCCGAGTTTCCAAAAGAGGCCGCTTCGAGCCAGTTTCAATGTTTTTTAGCCAGCCTTCGTTTCGAAGATGTAGCCCGCGCCCCGAACCGTCTTCAGATGTTGAGGTTCTTCAGGATTCGTTTCAATTTTTTCCCGTAGTCGGCGGACGTATACATCTACGCTACGAGGGGTCACAAACCGTTCGCTGCCCCACACTGCATCAAGGAGTTGATCGCGTGAAAAGACCCGATTTGGCCGAGATGCCAGATAATACAGCAACCGGAATTCTAGTGTGCTAAGAGGTAGCTGCTTCCCTTCGACGTCAGCACGGTATGAAATGGGATCAATGCGGAGCGGCCCGACAGTAAGCGGCCGAGCATCATCGTTGGGCCACTCAAGCCGCCGAAGAAGCGCTTTGACGCGCGCCACAAGTTCGCGCGGACTGAATGGTTTTGTAACATAATCGTCCGCCCCCAGTTCGAGACCAACTACGCGATCTGCTTCGTCGCCGCGCGCGGTGAGCATCAGGATAGGAAGACGATTCAGTTTGTCGTCCCGGCGAATCTCTTTGCAGATTTCCAAGCCCGATAGCTTCGGCAGCATCAGGTCCAGAACTACCAAGTCAGGTAGCGATTTCCTGATCTGGGCCAAGCCGTTCGCTCCGTCCCCACACGCGAGCACCTGAAAACCTTCTTTCTCAACGTTGTACCGCACAAGCTCGACGATGTCCTTATCGTCCTCGATGATTAGGATTCGCGGATGTGTAGTCACGGTATAGTGAGCATAACGAAGGACCTATCGGGCGGCAAGAATCGCCACGAATTATTAATGAATTTTCACACAGATTCACCAGAGGTCGTAAAGATCGTACCCGCGCCGCGCGCGTCCGCATACCACGCTCGGGTAGTTAACCCCAGCCTAAGGGCGGTTAACGGGCTTCCTCTCCGGGCTGGGGCGCTCACCGCGGGCAAGCCCAGGACGGTGGCCGGCACGGGGCGTCTGATTCCCCTAAACGCGCGAGCCGTCGCGGTTCTAAGGCATTGGCGCGGCCTATTTCCGGGCGCAAAACCGGAGCACTACGCCTTTCCACATGAGAAATACTTCGCATATTCGGACCGAGGCCAAGCGCCGGGCCGTCGATTGCCTTAGCGGAACTGATTTTGAAACGGGTGTGGCACAAAATTGGGCACACTTTTTCTTTTCGGAAAAACCAGAAGATGCTAACTTGTTGAAAAGATTGGTGAGCCGCCCAGGACTCGAACCTGGAACCCGCTGATTAAGAGTCAGCTGCTCTACCATTGAGCTAGCGGCCCGAAAGGAAATCTAGTTTAACACGAGAGAAGACGTGCCCGCCTGGCGGACAAATCTTCCGCGATGCGTCAGTTTGAAGTTTCCTTACTCGCGAAATAAACAAGCAAAATTCAGCTGATCAGCGCTCAAACGTCGCGGCAACCTAGTAGTGCCGTAGGGTTGCGGCAATTTCCTTGGCCACTTGCCGCGCGCGGACCAAATCGCCGGGGCCCAGCGAAATCGCCGCCACGCGCGCGTGCCCGCCTCCGCCATGTTTCTCGCAGAGCGACGCGAGGTTGACGCCGGCCGGCGGCTCCTTCCACGGGTTCGTGCCCACCGAAACTTTCACGCGCGCTGGCGACGCGCTCAGTCCCACCGAGTACATCGCGTCCGGATACAAGTAGTACGGAATAAACTTGTTGTAGCCCTCGAGATCGAGGTCCGTCACGTCGAAATAGATCACGCCATCCCGCGAATCCATGCGCTCGCGCATGATGTCGATCGACCGCCGGTGCCGCTCCAGCAGCCCCGGTAAATATTTCTGCACGATCGGCAGCCGCTCGATATCCGCCAGCGAACGCGTGGCCAACTCTGGAATCAGGCACGGCGACATGTTCGGATCGGGAGCCGCTTCGATCACCAGCGCGATGCGCGTCGCTGGTTCGGCCAGCCCCACCGCCATTTCCGGCGAGGAGAATTGCGCGCCGTCGATGATATCGCCCCATTTGATCAACTCCGCCAGCGGCTCGGCGTTGAATCCGAACTTCCGCGAAGCGACGGTCGCCAGAAATTTCGTGCATGATTTGTACGACGGGTCGTAAAACTTTTTGCCCGAATGATCGTTGCGGAAATGATCCGCGTCCTCGGGTTTCAAAAACGCGCTTTGATGGTGGTCGAACCACCAGGTCAGTTCCGGCGAGCTCGAATACTTGAAATCGACGATCGCGTTCTCGTCGCCGTCAAAAGTTCCCGGCTCAAACGGCTGCGACGCCTTGTGCGTCATCCCGGTATAAAAAAAAGCCGCGTCCGCATTGATGCATTCGCGGTAAAAACGCGAAAAAATGGCGGCGGACGATGCGCCGTCAAAGCATTTGTCGTGAAAGCAAACCCGAACCTTCAACTATCGTCTCCTGTTTTCGCGCCAGCCGCCGGTTCTCCCCTTCCCCAGGGAAAGCCAATAAACATGGACGTTCGCGCTTCCGATGTCAAGGCCGAACCTCGCCAAATATCACTGCCGCTGCCCAACTGATTCTCGGCCCTCCCAAATTAGTATTGCCGCCGGCTCGGGCCCCTACCTTATCGACACTCACCACCACCGGCTATACGCTCTCTTGCATGAAACTATCCGCTCGCAACAAACTTGACGGCACCATCGAGGAAATCAAGATGGGCGACGTCGTTGCCCACGTCACCGTACGGGTCAGCGGCGGCTCCATCGACAGCATCATCACCAAGCGCAGCGCCGAGGAAATGAATCTGAAGGTAGGAGACAAAGTCCGCGCCGTGATCAAATCCACCGAGGTCATGCTGGAAAAAGATTAGTTCGGGAACCCAATGCGCTTCACCAGATCGGCGTAGCGCGGATCGGAGCGCAAACTATCGAAGTCGGGGACCACCTTGAGGGCTATAAGGTTTTCGGAGTGCATCTGATAAGCTTTTTCGAGCCAAGCGAAAGCGTTGTTCTTGTCGCCCAAATCGGCGTAAGCCTCGGCGACGCCCATGGGGTCATATCCCACCTTTGAAGGGTCATCATCCTGCGCGATGAACCATCGATATGTGCCTTTGATTCCCCCGCCTGCGTACGCTCGCTTGAATTCAGCCGCAACCCCGGGTTGTCCCTCGATTTGAAAAACCCGCTCCACTGATTCCACGTACTTGTCGTAGTTCCCTGTGTAGAAGTAGCAATCACTAATTTGACTGTTCGCGACCAAATCATTGGGTTCCAATTGCAGCACCAGTTGGTTCTGAGCGATTGCCTTGGGATAATCGCGCTCCAATTCAAATACGAGAGCTATCTCTATTTGAGCGGTGTTCGATAAAGGATTGACTGCCAAGGCCCGCTGCGCCTGTTCCATCGCTTCGTTGAATCGTCCCATCCGAGCCAGATAGCCGGCGTAGCCTTCCAGGGCATTAAAGTAGTTCGGGTTCAGCTCCTCGGCGCGCCGGAATTCGTTTTCAGCGGCCTGAAATTTCCACGTGGACCGGTCGTATAGCGCCAGCGCCTCGTGCGCTTCCGCGGAGCGCGGGTCAAGCGTCAGCGCCTCGTCGGCTTCGGTTTGCGCCGTGGGAAGCAGCGAAGCCGCCATCGAATGATCGAATAGCGCCAGCATCGTGCTCGCGTCCGCCAGGCCCGCGTGGGCAGCCGCGTAGGTAGGATCTACGGCAATCGCCTGGCGGAAATAATCTGCTGCCTTC
Source organism: Candidatus Acidiferrales bacterium (assembly GCA_030038275.1). Taxonomy (GTDB): domain Bacteria; phylum Acidobacteriota; class Terriglobia; order Acidiferrales; family UBA7541; genus Palsa-295. The sequence goes on from JASHPG010000119.1 coordinate 56,956, forward strand.
GTGAAGTGTGGCGCGGTGAACCCATCGAATTCGCGGCGGCCGAGCAGATAGAGCCGGTAAGCGTCCGGGTTCTCTGCCTTGGCTTGCTCCATCTGCTGCTTCTGCTCGGGCGTCAGCTTCACGCGCAACTTATCGGAAATGTCGCGCACGATCTCCTGCTGCACCATCGACACGTTCGCCGCGCTCTCGCTGATCTGCTCGCCCCAAATCTGCGAATCGTCCGCCGCGTTCACAAGCTCCGCGTCGATCGAAATCATGCCCCCATTTTGCTGGATCGTTCCCGTCAGCACCGCGTCCACTTTCAAGTCCTTCCCCACCTGCCTCGGGTCTGGAGTTTTCCCCGCGTAGCGCATCACCGCGCTGCTCGACATCACTCGCAGCCCCGGTAATTGCGATAGCGCGTCCGTCACGCCGATGCTGATCCCGTCCTGCAGAAACGTCGCGTTCGGACCGCTCGCCACGCCCGTGAACGGCAAAACCGCAACCGAATGCACCCCCGCCCCGCGCCCCGGCAGCCAATATCGCCACGCAAACAATCCTCCGGCAATCGCCAGCACAACAATCACAGCTGCCACAATCGCGGACTTCTTGCGCCACCACGCAACTGCTGGAATCGCCTCCACGCGCGCCACCGACCCGCTGCTCGAATCCCTCCGCAGCCGTTTCAGGTCCGCGCCAAAATCCGAAGCGTGCTGGTACCGCACGTCGCGGTCCTTTTCGAGCGCCTTGGCGATGATTTCATCCAGCCGCGGCGGTATCTCCGGATTCAACCGCGATGCGGGCGGCGGATTCTTCTCCAGAATCGCGTTGAATGTCACCCCGCTCGTATCGCCCGCGAACGCTTGCCGCCCCGTGGCCATTTCGTAGAGCACCGCGCCGAACGAAAATAAGTCCGTCCGCGCATCGAGCGGCTTCCCGGCTACCTGCTCGGGCGACATGTACGCGACCGTGCCCACTGTCGCTCCCGATGCCGTCAAGTCGTTTGTCTTAAGCGTTGCCCCATTGAGATCGGCCGCTTGCGCGCGGTCCACGCCTTGCTTCGCCAGTCCGAAGTCGAGCACCTTTGCTTGCCCGTGCTCGGTCACAAAGAGATTGGCTGGCTTGATATCGCGATGAACGATTCCCTTGCGATGCGCCGCTTCGAGCGCCGAAAGAATCTGAATCGAGAGCTCCAGGATCGTCTCAGGATCGAGTCTTTTGCTCCCGGCAAACCCGATGCGCTGCCGCAGCGTCTGCCCTTCCAGCAGCTCCATGGCGATGAACTGCTGGCCATTGGCTTCATCGATCTCGTAAATCGTGCAGATGTTTGGGTGATTGAGCGCCGACGCGGCAAATGCCTCGCGCTGGAACCGCTGGCGCGCCGCCGTATCGTTCTCGAATTCCGGGGGCAGGAATTTTAGCGCCACGTGGCGCCGCAGCTTCAGGTCCTCAGCCTCGTACACCACGCCCATCCCGCCCATACCGAGCTGGCGGATGATTTCATAGTGCGCGAGCTTTGTGCCCGGAGCTAACACCGCGCCACCCCGACTTCCCAGCGTGCCGCTTCTGCGCGATAGAGCCGCGTCCCGCTGCCGCCCAATTTCTCGACGATGCCGTAGTGCGAGTTGGTCTGCCCTGTCATTGGGATCGCGTATCCATGTCTTCAGTTCGGAAAGCCGATGCGCTTCACCAGGGCGGCGTAGCGCGGATCGGAGCGGAGACTATCGAAATCCGTGGTCCAACGCAGATGTATGAGGTTTTCGTTATGCTGCTGGTAAGCCTTTTCCAGCCAGAGGAGCGCTTCGTCCTTGTCGCCCAAATCCGCGTAATCCTCCGCCGCACCGAGAGGATCGTAGCCGGGCTTTGCGGGATCGTCTTCTCCAGCGATGAACCATCGATGTAAGCCCTTGATCCCAGAGCTTGCGTACACCTTCTTGATCTCAGCAGCAATCTGCGGCTGTCCCGAAAACGTCGCCAGGTGTTCGGCGGCTTCCACGTAGCCGTCGTCGTTTCCGATCTGCTGATAGCACCCTTGCAAGCCGCCGTAGGCGATCAAATAGTTCGGCTCGATCTCCAGAGCCTTTTGGAACTGGCCGATCGCTTTGTTGCAATCGCCTTCTGCAAGGAGCACGAAACCTATTTCAACGACGGCATTGGGTGAATGTGGGTCCAGAGCCAAGCCACGTTGGGCCTCATCCATCGCTTCGCTGAACCGGCCCATCTGGGCGAGATACGCAGAGTAAGCCTCGGCCGTAGTCAGAAAATTGGGGTTCAACTCTTCCGCCTGGCGGAATTCAGGGTCGGCGGCGGCGAATTTCCAGGTAAAAAAATCGATATTGGCTAGCGCCAAGTGCGCTTCCCCGGATTGTGGGTCGAGCGCCAGCGCCTCCTCAGCTTCGGCTTGCCCGGTTGCGAATTCCGTCGCCGCCTTCGTAGGGGAAAAAGCTCCCGTCTCCACGCTGGCGTCCGCCAGGCCGGCGTGGGCGGCCGCATAGCTCGGGTCTTTGGCAAGGGCCTGGCGGAAATAGTCAGCCGCTTGTGCGAAACCCGCCGGACTGAACCTGTCGAATTGGTAGCGGCCGAGCAGGTAGAGGCGATAGGCTTCCGGGTTCTCGGCCTTCGCTTGGTCCATTTGCTGCTTCTGCGCCGCCGACAGTTTCATGCGCAAAGCATCGGATATATCGCTGGCGATTTTCTGCTGCAGCATGGCCACGTTGGCCATCTGCTCGGTGTACTGCTGGCCCCAAATCTGCGAATCATCCGCCGCGTTCACAAGCTCCGCATCGATTGAAATCATGCCGCCGTTCTGCTGGATCGTTCCCGTCAGCACCGCGTCAACACTCAGATCGCGCCCCACCTGCCTTGGGTCTGGAGTTTTCCCCGCGTAGCGCATCACCGCGCTGCTCGACATCACTCGAAGCCCCGGCAATTGCGATAGCGCGTCCGTGACGCCGATGCTGATGCCGTCCTCTAGAAACGTGGCGTTCGGACTGCTCGCCGCGCCGGTGAACGGCAGCACCGCAACCGACCGAACCGCCACGCCCCGCGCGGACGACAAATACCGCCAGCCGAACAATCCCCCGGCAACCACAAGTACGATCACAACGGCCCCGCCCGCCCACAGCAGCGGCCGCTTCTTCAAAATCACGCTATCCGTCCCAATCGCGCCGGCGCTCTGAACCGCACTGGCCCCTTGGCGGAGTAAAGCGCGGTTTGTGCGTCCCGGATCGGTCTCTGGGGAATCTCTCTTACCAGCCACAAGTGGCGCTGAAGAGATATCCTCCGATTCTCCCGGCATGACTCGCGACCGTCCCGATCCCGTATCTCGCTGGAGCCGCTTCAGGTCCGCGCGTAACTCCGCCGCACTTTGGCAACGCAAGTCGCGGTTCTTCTCCAGCGCCTTGTTGATGATGCGCTCTAACTCCGGCGGCACGTCCGGGTTCAGACGCATCGGTGGAACCGGCGCAGGGCTCAGAATCGCTTCGAATATCACCGCCGAAGTGTCCCCGCGAAACGGCAGCGTGCCCGTCGCCATTTCATACAGCACCACGCCAAAACTAAACAGGTCCGTCCGCGCGTCCAGCTCTTTCCCGCGCGCCTGTTCGGGAGACATATAGGCGACCGTGCCGAGTGTCGATCCGGGGCTTGTCAGTTGCGCCTCCGGAACCTCCGTGCTCAGCGTCGTCCCGTTCGCCACCTCCGCTTCCGGCGCCCGCCGCGGCTCCGCCGTCACCTTCGCCAAACCAAAATCCAAAATCTTCGCGTGCCCGCGTTTCGTCACGAAAATATTCGCTGGCTTGATGTCCCGGTGGACGATCCCCTGCGCGTGCGCCGCATCCAACGCATCCGCGATCTGCGCGCCCAAATCGAGCACTTCCTCCACGTCCAGCGGCTTGCCATGAATCAGGTGCTTCAGCGTCTGCCCTTGCAGCAGCTCCATGGCGATGAACGCCCGGCCCTGCTCCTCGCCAATGTCGTAAATCGTGCAAATATTGGGATGATTGAGCGCCGACGCCGCTTTCGCTTCGCGGCGGAACCGTTCCAGCGCTTGCGGCTCGTGCGAAAGCTCGTCGGGAAGGAACTTCAACGCCACGAAGCGGCCCAGGCGCGCGTCCTCCGCCTTGTACACCACGCCCATCCCGCCCCCGCCAAGCCTCTCCAGGATTCGATAATGAGAGACGGTACGGCCAATGAAGGAATCGGATGTGGGCACGGGGCCTTATCGTAGTCCAGTATTGTAGAATGCGTCAACGCCGCCGCGTTCCTTCGCCTGGGTGCTTTGCCGCCCGTCGAACGCTGCACCCTCGCCACGTTTGGTGGCCTCTTGAAGTGGATACGAAATATTCAGTCGCCGAGATGGATGCCGGTTGGCTGATTCAACTGACCCTTCTTTTCGGTGTCGTTAGCCGGACAGAAGGCGGCTTTCCCCTGAAGCTCGGGATATTCGCTGCAAAGTTCCTTAAAGATTCCCATCAAGTTGTTCGCGGCTATGCGCATCCCTAACCGGGCGGCGTCGCCCTCGACCTGCGGCGTTGCCGCTAAAAAATGTTGCCCGGCCGGAGTGTCGTAAAAAGCTGTGACCGCTTTGATGTCGTCGTCGGAAAAATATTTAGCGTAGATTGCAATCATCTCATTTGTGTAGCCGGGCGAGGTCATCAGATCTTCGAGCTTTTCGCCGTAGGCATCCGCGATTTTCTCTTTGTTCGGCGTGTCGGGTAGCGTTCGTAAAATGGTCGGCCGAATCGCCTGGTATAAAGTCTGAAAGGCTGCTTTCTGGTTCTCGCGAATGTGCATCTTGTCGAGCATTATTAAAATGTCGGCCTTCAGTTGAGGATCGATCGGCTGCGTGCCGTCGGAAGCCTTCTCCACGGCAGCGCCCTGGACTTGCACGAGAGGCGTTTGCTCTTGCCCCGCGTCGCCCGATAGCTCATACACCACCCGCACAGTCGTATCTACTTCTACCGGCTGCCCGTTGAGCAGCGTCGGTTGATACCGCCATTGTTTCACTGCGTCTATAGCGGATTGCAGCAGTAGATCTGGCCCCGATACGGCAGTGGCCTCTTTTATCGTGCCATCCGAAGCGATCACCACGTGCAGGACCACCGTGCCCGAAATGTGCGCCTGAATAGCGATTGGCGGATAAACTGGTTGCACCAAAGACACAAGTTTCACGGTTTCCACGTTGCCACCAACGCGAATCCGCGTCGGCTTGGGCATCTCTGTTCCAGGCGGCAGAGGCGTCACGGGAATGCTTCGCTGCTGCCCCTGCACAGGAATTGCCAGTGAAATCGCCAGTACCGCTGCGAACACGCACGCTATCCGTCGCATCTCGCACCTCCGGCCGGATTTCTCAACAGGTTACGTGGCCCGCAGTATAGCTCGAAATCCGCCGGATGGCTTCAAATGGCGGAAGTGCGTAGTGGGCTGGTTTGAATTTTCTTGATCGTGGCACAAGTAGTCAAAATTCAAACCAGCCCACTACCGAGAAGTGAGCTTGCGCCATGACACAAGCGGTCAAAATTTCATGGCGTGCTAAAATGTTTCTTGAGACGTGTTGATCGGAGGCGCGGCGGCCGCGGCGATCTAGCGCGCGAACAGCGTAGGGGCACAGCATGCTGTGCCCTCTGCCGGGCAGCGCCGGCTTCTAGCCTCCAGCCTCTAGAACGTGTAATCTCTAGCTCAATACTTTTGTGAGGCCGATTCTACTGCTATGTCGCCACGCACACTTTACGAGAAAATTTGGGACGCCCACGTCGTCCGCGAAGAGACGGGCAAGCCCTCGCTCATCTATATCGACCGTCACCTGATCCATGAGGGCACCTCACCGCAGGCCTTCGCCGGACTAAAGGCCGCCGGGCGCAAAGTCCGGCGTCCCGAACTCACCTTCGCGGTGATGGACCACTCCGTCTCGACGAAAAATCGCGCCCTGCCTCTCGCCGATCCCGATGCTACCGCGCAATTCGAGGCGCTCGCGCAAAATTGCCGCGAAAACGGCATCAATCTCTTCGATATGCAGAGCCGCAATCAGGGCATCGTCCACGTCATCGGACCCGAACTCGGCATCACGCTTCCGGGCTGCACCATCGTCTGCGGCGATAGCCACACCTCCACGCACGGCGCGCTCGGCGCTCTGGCCTTCGGCATCGGCACCAGCGAAGTAGAGCATGTGCTCGCCACGCAATGCCTCTCGCAATTCAAATCCAAGACCATGAAAATCGACGTGCAGGGCAAGCGCCCTCGCGGCGTCACCGCGAAAGACATCATCCTCGCCATCATCGGCAAGATCGGCATCGGCGGCGGCAACGGACACGTCGCCGAATATACCGGCGAAGCCGTCCGCAGCCTTTCCATGGAAGGCCGCATGACCATGTGCAACATGTCCATCGAAGGCGGCGCGCGCGCCGGCATGGTTGCGCCGGACGAAACCACCTTCGCGTACGTCGAGGGCCGTCCATTTGCGCCGCAAGGCAGGGATTTTCAAGAAGCGGTCGAGCGCTGGAAATCGCTCGCGACGGATGACGGCGCTCAGTACAACATGACCGTTACGCTCCAAGCCGCCAACATCGCGCCGATGATCACTTGGGGCACGAATCCCGGCATGGTCGCTCCCGTCACTAGCCGCGTTCCCGATCCAAGCTCGTTCTCCGATCCTGTTGACCGCAAAGCCGCCGAAGGCGCGCTGAAATACATGGACCTGAAACCCGGCACGGCGCTCGAAGACATTTCCCTCGACCGCGTCTTCATCGGCTCCTGCACCAATTCGCGCCTCGAAGACTTGCGGGCGGCGGCAAAAGTCGTCGCCGGCAAGCACGTCGCCAAAACCTTGAAACAGGCGCTTGTTGTTCCCGGCTCGCGCACGGTGAAGGCCGCCGCCGAAAAAGAAGGCCTCGACAAGATTTTCCGCGACGCCGGTTTCGAATGGCGCGACGCGGGCTGCAGCATGTGCATCGCCATGAATGACGACGTGCTGCTGCCGGGCGAGCGCTCCGCCAGCACCTCCAACCGCAATTTCGAGGGCCGCCAGGGCAAAGGCAGCCGCACGCACCTCGTCAGCCCCGTAATGGCCGCCGCCGCCGCCATTGAAGGCCACTTCGTCGATGTCCGCAAATGGTCCGCCGCCGAAGGAGCCGAGTGATCAAAACTCTTCATCGGGTCTCGATCCCGCTCGTCGGGATCCCACTTGTCGCAACAGCGTGGTCATCGATTCAAATGATTCTTTTCGTCCAACGCGAGCCGCTCGAATATGTCGGTACTCAGCTGAGGTTTAGCTACGCCAATCTCGTCCACGAGGCGGGATTCGCTCGATTGTCTCTCGCAGTCATTGGTCTGCTAGTTCTGTTGATTCCGTATCGGAAGGTGGAACGGTGGGCTTTTATTGCAATCGGAATACTGATCATCTGCTACGAGATTCCGGTGTTTTTCTTCTTCTCAGTTCCCAATATCGGTTATTGGTCGATCTTTCGATCCGTGCCGGAGATTCACACGTCGAGCTTCGAGACGATCAACTTTTACAGATATTTGTTCACGATTCTGGCGCTGGCGGGACTCGTCATGGCCGCGCCTCTATTCATTCGCAAACAGGGCCATTCGGCGACCGGAGGAGCCTGAGAGCTTATGCAGCCATTCACAAAACACACTGGACTCGTTGCGCCGATCGATCGCGTCAACGTCGATACCGATCAGATGGTGCCGAAGCAATTCCTGAAGCTTTGCACGCGCGAAGGCTTTGGCCGCACGCTTTTCTACGATTGGCGCTACCTCCCCGGCGAAAAACCGAATCCCGATTTCGTGCTGAATTTTCCGCGTTACAAGGGCGCAAGCATTCTGCTGGCCCGCGCCAATTTCGGATGCGGTTCGAGCCGCGAACACGCGCCGTGGGCCATCCTCGATTACGGCTTCCGCGCGATTCTGGCGCCCAGCTACGCGGATATTTTTTACAACAACTGTTTCAAGAACGGCATTCTGCCGGTCACGCTCACCATCGAGCAGATCGATGAACTGTTCAAACGCACGCTCGCAACGGAAGGCTATCGCCTGACAGTGGATCTGGAGCAACAGACCATTGTCGATGAACACGGTCTGCGCTATTCCTTCACCATCGATCCGTTCCGCCGCGATTGCCTGTTGAAAGGCCTCGACGATATTGGCCTCACGCTCGTCCACGAAGACGATATCGCCGCCTTCGAGAAGAAGAATCTCCGCGTGCCCGTGATGCACGAAAATCTCGACGTGAAGTACCACCACAACTAAATCCTCGCCGCCGGGCGCTCAAACGTTGGCCGAGAAGGCGAAAGCCAGGCGAAAACAAACCTGCAATAACGTGGCCCTCATCGAGGGCAACATTTGGCCACTTTAGCGGCCCCAAACGCTGCTTTAAGCGCTCCTAAATAGAAGCTTTTGGCGGCCTTGGCGCCCGGTGTCCTACGTCTTCGCGGGTCCGGAATGTCACCAGGGCATCAGAGGTTCAGAACGCTACGTCGCGGACGTGCGTGGCGATAAACCAGCGATTGCCGAACGGGTCGCGGACGCCCGCGCTGCGATCGCCGTAAGGCTGATCGGTTGGGGCCTGAATCGACTCGGCTCCGGCGCGCAAAGCCTGCCGGTAGAGCGCGTCGGTATCCGGCACGTACAAGTGGATCGTCGATGGCCTGGGCTGATAAGGGCCGTGGCCGCCGGCGAGCGCGACTATCGAATCGCCGATTCGCACCTGCGCGTGCGGGATGCCCCCGTCCGGATGCTGCACGCGATAAACCTCCACTCCACCGAAGGCAGTTTTCAGAAATTCGATGAGACCAGCCGCATTTGTTGCGTAAAGGTGCGGAGTGACGCTGCGAAATTCCCGGAAAATTTTATCGCCGGGAAAAGGCTTGCCGATATCCCACATATTGCCGAAGGGATCGCGCACGTTACCGGCGCGGGTGCCGTAATCCCGGTCCCTGACCGGCTGAATCGTTTCCGCGCCCGCGGAAACGGCGCGCTCGAAAACGGCATCGGGATCGTCAACGCGCAGGAGCAGAGTCATGGGCATCGCCGGAAATTGCGGGTTGGCATCGGCCACCTCGATCATCGAGTCGCCGATTTGCACTTCGGCGTGCATGATGACGTCACTGACTGCCTCACCGGCGGGCGTGCCAGGGCGCTGGGCGCGGAATTTTTCCTCGGCATCGAACGCTTGCTTGACGAAGTCGATCCACTTCGCCGCTCCGGGAATAATCAGGTACGGCGTGACGGTATGGAACCCTTCGCGAATGTAATTGACTGCCGGTGGCTGCTGAGCCTGAGCTTGCGATTCGGCGTTCGGCTCCGAACCCATGGCGTCGATGCGGCGCTGCATCTCCTCGGGCGAGAGCCGTTCGGTGAGAGTGGAAATCACCCACGTGTAACCGAACGGATCGCGGAAATGCCCGGAGCGCGCGCCGTAGAATTGATTGGCGACCGGACGCACGACGGATGCACCCGCGAGAATCGCGCCCCGAGCCATCGCATCAACATCTTCCACCTGAAGGCTGATTTGAACCGGCGACCCACCGAGCGATTCCGGACTGTTGAAGCCGGCCTCCGGGAACTCGTCAGCCAAGAAAATCTTTGCTCCGTCAATATCAATCTCGGCGTGGCCAATTCTGCCGTCGGGTTGCATGAGGCGGAGGACTTCTTTTGCGCCGAACGCTTTCTTGTAAAAGTCGAGCGCATTCGCAGCGCCGCGAACGCTCAAATATGGGATCGCGCTGGCGCGAAATTCCGGCGTCATTCGTGGTGTTGCCATAGAAGTTCTCCTTTCCAAATCCGACTTGAGGCGTGCTTTGAAATCCGGACGCGGCAGGTCGCGCAGAGCGGCGATCACTTCGATGACTGGCGAAAACGCCGGATCAAATGGACGCGCCGCTTCATCGCGCGGGATGGGAGTGCCCGGCGCGCCGAGCAGCCGGCCGATCACTTTGTCGAGTTGTTCGCTTGGCGACTGTTTAGCCATGTTTGGCGCTCAACTTCTTGCCGCTGGTTTTCTTCTTATGCGCCGGTTCCCAACGGCTTCGGAGCTCGCGTATAGCGCGAACCTGCAACTGCTTGACAGCTCCATCGGTGCGACCGAGTTCGCGGGCGATTTCAGCGATGCTCTTCCCCGCCGTGAAGCGCATTTCGATCACGACCCGCTGATCGCGCGGCAGACCGGCAACGAGGCGAAAAAGCCTCGCGCGTGTTTCCGTCTCTTCCGGACTGGGCGCACCAAGCGGATCGGGAGGGTCATCCGCCGCCGAATTGCCCTGCTCCCGTTGCGAGCGGTGCCAGCGGTCGGCAATCGCATTGGAGGCGATACGAAAGAGCCAAGCCGCAAACGGAACGCTGCGCCATTCGAATTTCGAGAGATTCGCGAGCGCCTGATGGAAGACTTCGGCGGTCAGGTCCTCGGCATCAGCGCGTTCGTGCACGCGGCGGACGATGAAGGCGTACACCCGCTCGAAATTCGCCTCGTAGAGATCGCCGAACCGGCGCGGGTCTTTTTGCGCCGCCTCGATCAGAAGCCGCTCGCTCGTGTCGATCTTTGCCGTCATCAGCCCCAGGGGTTGAAGCGCCTCGCTTCGAATTTTCTCGCCAGATGCTTCGGCGCGGTATTGCACCAGGCGGCAGCGAGAGCGCTACGGACGCGGGCGAACTTTGCTGGCCGCAGCTTCACGTTCGTGGCGCCTTTGCGCCCCCAGCCGCCTTTCACCGGAACAAAAGTGCTTGGGTCGGCCGCGACAAATTCGGCCTGTTGTTCGGGCGTGAGTTTCACCATGGCCCACGCGGAATCGGGATAGCCGAGCGTCGCAAATATTTTCCCTGCCACGCGGAAGTCGGGATGGCTCTGATGAGCTTTTTCGGATGCTTCCGGAAAGCTGAGCGCCAAGCGCCGAAAATCGGTTTTAGTCATGAGTATCGTCCCTGCTTCCGCCGCTAGTTTGAATTTTGGCCTTCTTGTGCGACCAACCACCCACTATTCCCCTCAGCGGCTAAACCGCGGGAATTAGGCACTTAACGGCACGGCTAAAGCCGTGCCCTGACGAAAGGCCTGAAACCAAACCGCGCGAATCGGTCACACTTGCGCTTCGAATTTTGCGCCCCGGGTCAGTCTGAGTTTTGACACCTTGCGCCTCGATAAAGAAAATTCAAATTGACCGGCACGAAAATTCCCGCTTTTTCTCTCACATGGATAAACCGGCGAGAGGGCGAAAGGTTACGCGAAAATTCTATCCGCCAGGCAGCGCGGCGGGCGCGGCCTCGACGATCGAAACGTCCTGCCGGTGCCCATCGGCATCAACAACCGGGATCACGCGCTTCATCTCGAAACCGCCGGAGTTGAGAAGTGGCTTCCATTCCGCCGCGCTCCGCTCCTTGCCTCCGGTGACGACCATCATGTTCACGTCGCTCATCAGACGCGTTTCAAGGTTTGGATCGGCGTTGCGCACGACGTCTGGAAGAACGAACTCGACGATCAACAATGCGCCATCCGCCGGAATGACAGAGCGGCAATTTCGGAGAATCTTAGCGGCAACGTCGTCCTTGTAGCCGTGGAGGACGTGTTTCATGACGTAAACATCGGCGCCGGCGGGAACGGCTTCGAGCAGGTCCGCGGCGATCAGCTTGCACCGGCCGACGGCTTGCCATTTCGCAAAGCGCGGCGCGGCACCGTCAATCGATTCCTGGCGATCAACGAGGAGGCCAGAAATTTGCGGATTGTGCGTCAGGATCGCTTCTAAAAGCGCTCCACCACCGCCGCCCAGATCGGCTACGACTCTATGCGCGCCGAAATTCCAGCTCGTCGCTATCGGAGCGTAGTCTTCCACTGGAGCGGTTCCCATCACAGCCCTGAAAATCGTGCTGGCTTCGGCATCCCACCGAGATGGTATGCCAGCGCTCTCCGCCAATCGGCCGGCGCTTTTTCCGGTTCGCACGCAATCTGTAAGGCGCGACCAGCTTTCCGCAAGCAGATCGGACCAGAAGACGATGGCGGACCAAGCGGAATTCGGCGCGTCTTTTCGAAGCGGCTGGCCAAGATCGGTGAGGATGAAACGGCGCGGAGATGTTTCCGACACGATGCCGAGACTCGCGAGGGCACGCAGCAAGCGATAGAGAGAGTCCGAATCGGATTGGCACGCCTTCGCCAGTTCGTCGATGGTGTGTTCTTCGCTTCCGAGCGCGTCGGCAACTCCCAGGCGAGCCGCGGCGCAAAGCATTCGGCTGCGCGAATATGCCATGGCCATTTCCAGGAGTTCCGAGTTAGGCGTCACATTGCCGATTCCAGGTTTGGACAATTTATCTGTTCCCCCCTTTTCATGGAAACCGCCGGGCAGTCGAAAGGTTACGCGAAGAACCCGTCGCCGTCAGCTTCGATCGTGGGTGGTTGGCGCGTGGGCTGGAAGCTGTCCAGGAGCGAAGAATGACTCTGCCACGGCAGCGCCGAATGGGCTCGAGCAAATGGCGGCCTCCGCGCTCGCCTGCCGCGCTGAAGCCTGCCCGCAGATCGGCAGGAGGGCGCGGCGCTACATGAAGACGCGCGTTATTACTGCAGAGATGACGCGGGCGTGCGCCCCATCAACTCCGCGATCAGGATTCCGGCAAGGATCAGGACGGCGCCGGCGAGCGTGCGCCTGCCGAAATGTTCGCGAGCCAGCAGCCACGAAGTGAGCGCGGCAAAGGCCGGCTCCAACGTGAGGATGATGGCCGTATGTGAAGGAGAGGTGTGCTGCTGCGCCCAGGTTTGCAAGGAAAAGCCGATTGCCGTGGATCCGATCGCCGTCACGAGAATCGCGAAGATCACTTCTCCAGTCCAAGACAATCGAGGTGCCTCCCATCGCGCAGCCGCTACGCCGGGCAAAAGCACGGCCGCAAGAATCGCCGTAACGGCGACTTGCAGAAATGCGAGCGCCGTGGGCGAGTGCTTTTGGACGTGGCGTCCGATGAAGATAATCTGCAGCGCAAACATGATGGCGCATCCGAAAACGATCGGATCGCCGCGATTCAGCCCGCCGAGGCCCTGCGGCGGGATGGTGAGGAAATACAATCCCGCCATGGCCAGCGCCACGCCCGTCCAAACCCATCCGGTGATGCGCCGGCGGGCGAATATCGCAAGCAGCAGAGGAACGAAAATCACGCACATGCCGGTGATGAAGGCGGCTTTGGCGGGCGTGGTGTATTGAAGTCCGACGGTCTGAAAGATGTAGCCGCCGAACATGAAAAAGCCGATCTGGGCTCCGGCCCAGATCGTGCTTGCGCTCATCTTTCTTACTACGGACCAGAACGCAGCGGCCATCAGCAGGGTGGCGAGTCCGAAACGCACGGCGATGAAGACGAATACGGAGATTTCAGCGAGAGCGTCCTTTACGACAACGAACGTGGCGCCCCAAATGAGCGAGGCGAAAGCGAGGGCGAGATCGGCGAGGAGGCGTTTGCTCATGTTTGGTGTTCGCCCGATGCAGTGAGGAAAAGTTTATGCGGTGGGAAGCGCGGCTGGCAAGGGAGGCGTTGGTTCGATGGTGAGAAGAAGAGGAAAAGTAGATTCCTTCCTGGTACAAAACACCGGGATGCGAAACGTGCGCACCAGTTCGCGAACGTATCGAGCGTACGTAACCGCCTCTGATCAGGTTTATGGATGCGCGCCGGCGAGGGAAAGGGCGAGGAGGAAGAGGCGCTTGAGGCCGAGTTCGCGGCCGGTGGGGTCGTACCATTCGTCGAGAGTGTGCGCGCCGCCGCCCGAGCCGCCCCCGCCAAGAGCAACGGCGGGGATGCCGAGCGAGAGTGGAAGATTCGCGTCGGTAGAGCTGCGTTCGGTGCGCGAACGGTTGCCGAAGAAGCGATCCACATTGCGGATGGCGGCGAGCAGAGGCGAATCCGACCGCAGTTTTCCAGCAGGGCGCGCGCCAAGCGAGCGAAAGTGCAGCGAGAGAGCGTTGCTGGGGTAATCCGTGATGGCGAGCTCGTCGCGCAGGCCAGACTGCATCGCTTCGCGCAGAGCGGCTTCGATGCGGGCAAGCTCGGGTTCGTCCTCCGAGCGCAAATCCACTTTGACGGACGCGCGGGTTGGAATCGAATTCACGGCGGTACCGCCCTCGACCACGCCGAAATTGTAGGAAGTGCGCGGTTCGCTGGGAACGCGGATTTCGGAAAGGCGGACGATTCCGCGGGCGAGCGCGGCGATGGGATTCGGCGTTCCAAAATTGGACCAGCTGTGGCCGCCGGGGCCGGATATCCCGATTTCGAAGCGGCGCGACGCAACGCCCTGCGTGGTGATGTAGTCCGTGGATGGCCCATCGACGGCGATTACCGCGGAGAGCCTGTCGCCGTAGGTTTCGACGAGCCGGCGGATTCCGCGCAGGTTGCCTTCGCCTTCTTCGCCGACGTCGCCGGCGAGGACGATGGTCTTTTCGGTTGGCACGTGGGACTCATGCAAGGCGTGCGCAAGGCCGACGAGCGCGGCAACGCCAGCGCCGTTGTCTGAAATTCCGGGGCCGATCAGGCGGCGTGATTCGCGTTTGATTTTGAGTTCGGTGCCCTCGGGAAAAACCGTGTCGATGTGCGCGGCAAAAAGAATCACATCGCGCTTATCGGAACCGGGACGCTCGGCGACAACATTGCCGATCGAATCGATGCACGGTTTCCAGCCGCACTCGGCAAAGAGCGCTTTCAGGGCGTCCGCGCGGCGTGATTCGCGCAATTCAGGAGCGGGAATTTCGGTGAGGCGGACCTGTTGTTCAGTGAGCCAACCGGAATTGCGTTCAATCCAGGCGAAGGCGCGGGCGCAGCGCGGGTCGGCCACAAGCCGGGCGGCAGAATCGTCGGTTACTCGCGCGGAGAGGATACCCATCCTACAGAAGATACAGCAAATGGGCGGCGATTTTCATAAATCAGACGAGGATTTTGGCGGGCTAGCGCCAGTCGTCGAGGATGTACACGCCCGCGCGATTGTACCCGGAATCCGCGCCGCCGGTTTCCATGGCGACACCTTGCATCGACGTGCGGTAGCCGCGCGCAAACATCTGCTGGAAAGCTTCGCGGCGGGCGAGGTTTACGCCAGCAGTGACTTTCGAGGCGGACTTGGCGCGAGCAAAATCTTCCACCGCGCCGAGCAATCGATCGAGGTGATCGGCGACTTTTGCGCCGGGACGCACGGCCGCGAACTTGACGTAGCAGACGCCGGAACCGGCCTCCGTGCCAGCGCCGGTGTGGCAAACGGCGAAGGCAGCGAGACGCGAATCGTGGAAGATGAGAATCGTCTCACCGAGCTTTTGCGCGGCGACCGAGCGAATTTCGCGCTCAACGTCGAGCCCGTCGAAAATTGCGCTTGTGAGCTGACGGCAGTCGGCGAGCAATTCCGCGCGGCGCACGGGCGCGACGAGCGAGAAATAGGCCACGTCCGAATCGGCTGAGCCGGCAGCGGAACCGTGCGCGTTGGGCTGGATCTCCCTGGCCATAATCGCGACGAGATCGCGCGGCCAGAAGCCGAACTTCTGATAAAGCGTCATGTGCTTAGGGCTGTGAGCGAAGGTGTAAAGCCCCAGGTGCTGGTTTCCCCATTCGCGGAAAATTTCCATCGTGGGCGCGAGCAACTGCTGCGCTACTTTGCGTTCCCAATATTCGGGATGCACCGAAAGCGGGCCGAAAAAGCCGAAGCTGCCCCAGTTCGTCGCGAAATTGGAGCCGATCAAGCGGCCGGCGTGCTCGGCGGCAAGGACGGCACCGGGATCGGCAAGCCATCGAGAGCGCGCAAACTCAGCATCACCCAAGAACGTCTGAGGATCGGGCACACCTATGAATGTACCGAACGCGAGGCGAACGATCTGGTCCGCAGCGGGCAAATCGGTTTCGACAAGCGGACGAATGACGATATCTGGCGCGGGCGAGGCTGAAGTCATGGCGGTATTAGACATGGAACGCCGAAAGGAAAGCAAGAGAATGCGCCGGCCTGAGGGGCGTCGTTAAATAGGCAATCTGGAATTTTGGCGGGCGGAGGAGGAATGGAGGAGGGCGAGGATTTCGTCTTCGGTGAGGACGCGCGAGGATTGCTTAGCGGCGGCGAAAATTCGATCGACGACATCATCCGTCGATGGCAGGCCGCGCTTTTCGAGCCAAAAAACCACGTTGGAGCGGCCGCTGAGAGGGCCGATTTCGATCACCTGCTCAAGGCCGAAGAGATGCGCGGGGACGCCGCTGTAAATTAAGTTCGCCAACTCTGGGTTGCCCTTCTTGTAGGCTTTCGAGATTGCGGCGGCATGGACGCCGGTGGCGGTGCGAAACGCGTCCTGGCCGACGACGGGATAATTCGGAGGGATCACGGCACCGGTGGCGCGGGCGACGGTCTCCGAATATTTTTTCATTTGCGAGAGATCGCGTTCGATTAGGCCGAGCAGGCGCAGGTTGACGAGCAACAGCTCCATCGGCGCATTGCCAACGCGTTCGCCGAGCGCCAGCGCGGTGCCGTGAATCTGATCGGCGCCAGCCGCGATCGCAGCCAGAGAATTGGCCACAGCGAGGCCGCGGTCGTTGTGGCCGTGCCAATCGATGCGAATTTTTTCGCCGGACGGTTTCACGACGTTCTCGATCACGAACTTTACCAGGTTGTAAGCGCCGCGCGGCGTGGCGTGGCCGACGGTGTCGGCGAGAACGATGGCCCGCGCTCCGGCACGGATGGCCGATGAATATAGCGCGATGACCGTACCGGGATCGGTGCGCGTCGTGTCCTCGGTGACGTACATGACCGGAAGGCCCGCACCCGCGGCCAATTTCACGGATTCCTCGGTGGTGCGGCGGAGATAATCGATGCTCCAGTCCTCAACGAGCCGGCGAATGGGGCTGGAGCCGAGAAACATGGAACATTCCATCGCATGGCCAACGCGCTGGCAAACCTCGATCATTGCCTGGATGTCCTGCTTGTGCGTGCGGCCGCCCACGTGCGGGCGCAGCTTCATGCGCGAGCTGAAGATTTCGCGCGCGAGCGCTTCGGTGTCCGCCACGGCGCGAGGACCTGCCCCGGGCAGGCCGACATTGACTGAGTTGATTCCAAGAGCATCCATCAGATGGAGGATTTCGATCTTCTCGGGGACCGAAGGATCGCGGACGGATGGATTTTGCAGGCCGTCGCGCAGCGTTTCGTCGAGGAGCATCACAGTGCGGCCGGGCGGAATTTCCGGGCCGGCGTAGGCGTTCCAGTCGTGGATAAGTTCGTCAGGCATCACTCCGCCCCGCGGGTGTTGCGGATATTTTATCGCATATCGGTGTTCGAAGCGGCTCGATCCACAGGTATGGCAGCTATACCTTCCGAGAAAATAATCGAGGCGTGACGGCAAGTCACGCCTCGGTACCTCTACCGACGTCCCGCAAAGCCAAACGCGCCCGAGTAAAATCCTCCACCGCGCGTGCCGAAATTCACGCCCGGCGCGGCGCTGCGTCCATGGAAAGCACGGTCCGCGTGTGGCGTACGCACGACACCGTGCAGGCCCCAACTGCGGAACCCTCGATTGAAGTCGCGAGTCTGGCCACCTTCAACGGCGTAAGGAGCACGGGCAACGTATCGAGGGGAATAGAAACCCCATCCGAAGGGGCTATAGAGCACGCCTCCGCCGGGGATGAACGTGTACGACATGAAATACGGATTCCAATACCAGCCCGGCCCATACCAGCCCCACGCTGGACCCCATCCGGGGCCCCACCAGCCTGGACCATACCAGCCGTTGAAGTACGGCGCCTCGTTCACATTGGCTTCGGCCAGGTATTGAGAGCGGAGCTTGCTCCAACTGTAAAGCGGATTCTGCTTCTCATACTCGCCTACATCAAATTTTACCGCTTTCAGCTTTGCCGTTTCCGGGAAGATCCCCACCTGTTGGCCTGGGTTTAGGCGAATATGGTAATCGTTGCGGAGAACAACTGCTTGCCCCTTCAGCACGCGAATCAGGCCCTGCAGAGGGACAAAGTCGTAGAAGCCGGTGTGGACGAGATAGGCAGTCGCATCGCCGATTTGAATCATCAAGTTGTTCTGCGAGTGGTATTCGTCCACTTCGGCAGTCGCTTCACCGGTGTCTATTTTCACCTTGGTGTCAGTCAGGCTCGGAGAAATCATCGTAACGGACGTGTCTTGGCCGATTCTCAGAAACACACCTGGAGTTAGAAGCATCTCCACCCGGCCGTTCTCGGTGTTCAAGGTTTGGCCCGATTCAAGCTGAACCTTGCCAACCGATGCGGAACTGAGCGTTTCGTTACCGATTTTTGCTTGTCCTTCGACGTAGTTGAGGGTGCCGGGACCTGCGGTCGCAGGATTCTGCGATGGGGCTGGCGATGCCGAACTCTGGCCCCATGCTGGAAAGGAGATAAGGGCGGCAAGCGCCAGGCACCCAATGAATCTTGTTGTGATTTTCGATTTCGGAAAACGCATTTTGCAATTGCCTCTACTCCATTAGACGCGCCAGGCGCATAGGCGATACCTGCGTAAGCCTCTCCAAATCATTAAGGTACGGACAACTCAGAAACAAAGCCATTAGTTTCCAGGGTAT
The DNA here is from genome assembly GCA_030038275.1 of Candidatus Acidiferrales bacterium. Lineage (GTDB taxonomy): Bacteria > Acidobacteriota > Terriglobia > Acidiferrales > UBA7541 > Palsa-295. The sequence goes on from JASHPG010000119.1 coordinate 75,450, forward strand.
TCGGCGCCTCCGGTTCACACCCGCAGCAATTCCCTTGCATCAGGGTTCAGCCACGTGTTAGTTTTAGCGAACAAAAAGCGAATATGAGTACTATGGGGTCAAAGTGCGCCGCTACGCAATCAGTTATTTCGGATATCAGCCGACGAGCGGCTTCTTTAGGAGGGTTAATGGCGAGTTCCACACAGCGATTGGCGGTGAAGTCGCAGGCTACGCTGGACACGTTCCAGACCGCTCTTGCGTCGCTTGCGGCGAAATACCGAAGTGACGAAGTGCTGACGGCGATTCGACATATTCCCGCTCGCGAGGCACAGCTCCGGCCGATGCCGGAATGGGTTCTGCCAGAGCTAGCCGCAGCGTACCGGGCGAAAGGCATCGAGCAACTGTACTCGCACCAGGCCGCGGCAGCCGAGCTGGCGCGCGCCGGCACCGATTTCGTGGTGGTCACTCCGACGGCTTCGGGCAAGACGCTCTGCTACAACTTGCCCGTGTTAAACGCGGTGCTTGAAAACGCGGACACGCGCGCGCTGTATCTCTTCCCCACGAAGGCCCTGGCGCAGGACCAACTCGCTGAATTGCACGATTTGGCCGCGAGGCTTGACGACCGCTTCGGTGTCTTCACATACGACGGCGACACGCCCAGCGACGCGCGTAAGGCGATTCGCGAGCGCGGGCACGTGATCCTGACGAATCCGGATATGCTGCACACGGGAATCCTGCCGCACCACACGAAGTGGATGCGGCTGTTCGAAAACCTGCGCTACATCGTGCTTGACGAGCTGCACACGTATCGCGGGGTTTTCGGCAGCCATCTGGCGAACGTGCTGCGCAGGTTACGGCGAATCGCGGAATTTTATGGATCGCGGCCGCAGTTCATTTGCTGTTCGGCGACGATTGCGAATCCGGATGAGCTTGCCGCGCAATTGATCGAGCGGCCAGTGACGGCCATCGAAGAAAACGGCGCGCCCTCGTCGGAAAAACTGTTCGTTTTCTACAACCCGCCGATGATCGACCGCAACTTGGGCATCCGGCGCAGCTATCTGAACGAAACCACTCGCGTGGCGAAGGAACTGCTGGCGCGCAAGCTGCAGACCATCGTGTTTGCGAACAGCCGTCTGCATACGGAAGTGCTGCTCACATATTTGCAGCAAGCGAATCCACCACAAATCGGCGCGCCGGAACCGATCCAGGGCTATCGCGGCGGGTATCTGCCGGGCGAACGGCGCGAAATCGAGCGCGGCCTGCGCGAAGGGCGCGTGCGCGGCGTGGTGGCAACGAACGCGCTGGAATTGGGCATCGATATCGGCTCTTTGGACGCGTGCGTGATGGCCGGCTACGCGGGTTCGATCGCGTCCACTTGGCAGCGCGCGGGACGCGCCGGGCGCCGCAGCGGAACTTCGTGCGCCGTGCTGGTGGCTTCATCCGCGCCGCTCGATCAATTCATCGTGCAGCATCCGGATTATTTTTTCAGCCGCTCGCCGGAGCACGCCTACATCCAGCCGGACAATCTGGAAATTCTGGTGAATCATTTGAAATGCGCGGCCTTCGAGCTGCCAATCGCACCCGACGAACGATTCGGCGGCGTGGACGTGGAGCAGCTTTGCGCGCGGCTGGGTGAAGCCGGATATCTGCATCGCAGCGGCGGCAATTGGCACTGGGTTCAGGAAGCGTATCCGGCGGACACGGTGAGCTTGCGATCGGTCACGTCCGATAATTTCGTGATCATCGACACGAAAGGCAACGATCGCGGCGAGCCGGAAGTGATCGGTGAAGTGGATTTTTCGGCGGCGCTGACGACGGTGCACCCCAAGGCGATCTACCTGCACCAGGGCCAGCAGTATCACGTGGACCGGCTGGATTTCGAGCAGCGGAAGGCGTACGTGAAGCCCGTGGATGTGGATTACTACACGGACGCGATCCGCTACACGCAGGTGCGGGTGCTGGAAATTGCAGAGGAAGAAAGCATCGCCGAGTTGTGGGCGGCAGAGAAGCGCGAGATCACGGCTTCAGGGAATAAAACCTCCCATAGGGGCGACCCGGCTATGGCGGGCTTAAAAGCCCGCCCTTCCATTGAAAATCATTCTAACGATGGATTTTGGGCGGCGAAAGCGCATGGAGATGTGCTGGTGCGGTCGCAAGTGATTGGATTCAAGAAGATCAAATTCTTCACGAACGAAAACGTCGGCGACGGAAAGCTGGAGCTGCCCGAAAACGAAATGCACACAACGGCATTCTGGATCACGCTGGAGCGGCCGCTGCTTGCGAGCTTGCCCTTTGCGCTGTCGGAGCGTCAGACCGGAATTTTGGGGCTGCTCTACGCGCTCGAATCGATGGCTTCCCTTCTGCTGATGTGCGACCGGCGCGACCTGGGAACGGCAGTGAGAGAACGCCCGCCGAGCCCGGGAGTGGAGACGGAATGGAATGAGGCGCCGCCGTCGATGACCGATCTGGACAACGTGAAAGAGTTCTTCGAGCCGAATCTGTATCTGTACGACGCGTATCCCGGAGGGATCGGCTTCAGCGAGCCGCTCTATCGAGCGCACGATCTGCTGCTGCGGCGCACGAAGGAAATGATCGATGCGTGCCCGTGCGAGAGCGGGTGCCCATCGTGTGTTGGGCCAGCCGGCGAAAAAAGCGAGCGCACAAAGGAAGCGGCGCTGGCCATTCTGGAACGATTGTGCGCCGCAAATCGAGCTGCGAGCGCGGCATGAGTCAGGCGCGCGACCCATTTTCGGAATTATCCGCTCTGAAACCGGCAGCGCGACGCGCAAGATTGGCTCCGCTGGAAGCGGAGAGTATCCGTGGGATCGCTCCGGACGTTCCGCTGGGCGCGGAACGACTGGCGCAGATTCTAGGCGCTTCGCCGCGAAACAATCGTTTCGGCGAACATTTGGGGTTGCGCCGATGGTTTTCGGAACAGCCGGGAACCGGCAATGATTTGGGTGCGCCGGATAGCGAGATCGACGCCGGCGCACTTCGACTGATCGCTCCCGATGCTGCGAAAGAGGTTGCCGATCCACAGCAGTGGCTTTTTCTCGATACGGAAACGACCGGCATGTCCGCGGGATCGGGAACGTACGCGTTTCTGGTGGGCATCGCGTGGTGGGACGCGGGCGGACTGGAAGTAGAGCAGCTCTTTATGCGCGAGCACAGCGAGGAACATTCGCTACTGCTGGCGCTCGCGGAGCGTATGGCCGAGCGCCGCGTGCTGGTGACGTTCAACGGGAAATCTTTCGATTGGCCGTTGCTCGAAACCCGCTACCGCATGACGCGAACGATCAAGCCACCAACGCCGCGCGCGCATCTCGATTTTCTGCACCCGGCGCGCACTTTGTGGCGGCTGCGGCTCGGGTCCGCGCGGCTGCCGGAACTGGAACGCCACGTACTCGGATGGGACCGCGGAGTGGACGTGATGTCCGAGCTGATCCCTTCGATGTACTTCGGCTTTTTGCGCGGCGGAGCACCGGAGCCGCTGGTCCCGATCTTTCATCACAATCAGATGGACCTGCGCGGGCTGGCCGCGCTCGCCACGCGAGTTGTGAAGCTGCTGGCCAATCCAGAACAGCACGGACAGGACGCGCTCGAGCTGTTTGGCGTCTCGCGGATTTGCGAGCGGCGTGGCGATGCTCGGGCGCGCGATTTGTACGAGCGATCCGTCAACGGCAATCTTCCAGAGGAAACGGAGCGGAAAGCGCGGCGGTCGCTGGCGCTCTTTGCAAAACGCGCAAGCGAACATAGCCAAGCAGAACAGCTGTGGGCGAGGATGTTGGGCAGTTCGCGCGAAGGGCTTGACGCCTACGAACAGCTCGCGATTCACTACGAGCGGCGCACGCGCGATTGTCAAAGAGCCGCGGCGCTGGTGCGCGAGGCGCTGGCGATGCTTCGGAAATCGAATCGGCTCGGCGCGATCCAACCGGGCATACATGGAAGGTACAAGCTGCGTTTCCAGCGCCGTTTGTCCCGCCTGGAACGCCGCATCCGGCGCGAGCCGGCGCCGCTTTCGTTCGCGTAAAATTCGGAGTGAACGCCCGGGCTATTCCTTTACCGGACGCTCCACGCCGATATGCGTCGCCGGTTCGTTGAAGACGCGAACGCCGCTGAGCCGCGATGCATCGACGAGCCGCTGCAACTCCGGAAGAATGTATGCCGCGCGAATAGACGCCTCGTAAAGCTCGCGCATTTTGCCTGCGTAGTAGCGCCCGTGGCGGCGAACGTGCCAATCATGCGCCAGACGATTCGGGCGGCGGAGATCGCGCAACAGCAGCGCGCCGTGCGGCTTCACGAGACGCGCAATCTCGGCGAGCAGGCGCTCCGGCTCCGCCATGTGGTGCAGCACGGAATTGCAGACGACGAGGTCGAAGGTCGCGTCCGGGTACGGCAACGCATTGGCGTCCGCAATCTGGAATTCCACACGGCCCGCCAATTCCGGTCCCGCGGCCGCGAGATTCGCCACCGCCTCAGCGATCATGTGCGAAGAGCGGTCCACGGCCACGAATTTCCATCGAGTGAGGATGCGCGCAAGTTTGACGACGATCTGTCCTGGACCGGCGCCGATATCGAGCGCGCGGCCACGTTCGCGGCGATTGACGAGGCGCAAAGCGTGGGCAACAAAGGTATCATCGATTTTGTTTAGATATTTCTGCGCGGCTGCCGACGAATAGGCTTCCACTTCGCCTGAGTCGTCCATCGCCTCCGGTTCGGGGATTCGTTGAGATTCAAACATTGGCACGCAGTTATTCCCCGGTATCACCTGGCTGAGAGTTCATGTTCGCGCGGCCGGATGTGGCGAGTGGCACATTTACGCGCGGCAGCGTGTTCGCGGAGCTTGCAGCCGCGGCGTTGGCATCCGGCGCGGAGGACCAGCCAATTGCCCGGTCCACGGAATCAAACGTGCTACGCGCAGCGCTCTCCACGTCGAGACACTCGGCCGCGACGCAGCGCAGATACACGCCGCCCGCCGCGGTTTTGAATTGCAAGAATTCGTGCTGGCTGAGAACACCCTCCGGCGATGGATATTTTTTCTCAAGCGCTTCGCTAAACTCGTTGAAGAATCGCTCGGCGCGGTCGCTGCTGTCGAGCGTCAGCAGAAAAACGAGCGGCGTCTGGCCAGTGCGCGAATCCTCGAACACCGCGTAACGGTCGCCCGCCCAAGCCGACGCTATCGCTTCCGCGCGTACTTGCCCAAGAAATTGCTTGAGCACTTCCTGCAGTCCGAACTCTCCCATCACATTTTCTTCGAGCAGCTTCCAATCGCGCGGCACTACGTGCTTCCATTTGGGAAGCTTGACCGGCACGGGCTTGACTCCCTTGAGATAAAGACCGGGGTGCATGATCTGCTGAGTGGAAACCGGAGGATTCTCGAACAATAGCTTGAGATCGGCCCATCCGGCGTGCGCCTTCAAAAATTGCTGAGAAAATTCCGCGCCTTCGAGATACGGAAACATCAACGAGTCCTGAACGTATTGCGGCGCCTTGGCGAGAATGGGATCCTTGGTCACGCTCCCCATAACTCCGGCTCCGATAAGATCGGACATGTCCGGCAGATCGCGAATGCCAACGTGCTGATCGCGAAGAGTGTAATCAACCATGGCCGCCAGCGCGCTACCTTCGCTGACGGACTCGCGAGCGAGCTCCGCGTCATCGTTGGACCGGGCGGCTTTGATCCAGGATTCGATGTGAAACGATTGATCTTCCAGCGCATGAGTAAGCTCGTGGGCCATCACTTCGCGCTGATCGTCAATCGGTATCCAATCGGCGATGTAGAACTCCTTGGCCTTCGGATCGTACATTCCGGCGACTTGATCGGTGAGCAGGTCGATCATGAATGAATCGAGCGGGAAATTTTTCGGAATGAGGCCAAAGGCTTCGAGTGACTTCTCGTCCGCGTAGCGCTGGGCGTCGCTTTCGCCGCCGTTCTCTTCTTTCAGGAGGTACGCGCGTATCTCCTCGCGCGAGCGAAGACTTTTTTTAAGCGGCCGCTTGATCGGCAGGTCCAGAATCTGGCTCATTTGGGCGAGCACTTCGTCCGCTGCGGCCAGAAACGCCTGATTGGATTGCGGAGTGGATTGGTTCCCGGACGCAGCGCTACGAGGCGCAGCCGCGGTGGGATTCGCCGCACCTCGCGTGGCCGGCGGATTCGCGGATGGCGACGATTGTCGCGCCAATGCTGTGCTTGCGAAAGCGAGCGCAACTAACGCGGTCGCCGCCGCACCACGCCGCAAACAACGTGAAACCGTTCCGATGCGGCAATCGTCCCGATCCGTTCGCGTTCGCCGGCGCCCGGGCCGATCGGTCCCGAATCGTGCGAACTTACGGATCATTGCGGGCCGAACGCCAGCAAAACATTCCCTGGCATTGCGTAAATGGAGCCATACCCGGAATCGACAAAAACCATTCCACCGGCGATGGCTGGCCCTCCTCCATCGATGGCGCCGCCATGCGCGGGAACGCCGTTGACTGTCTTAAACCGGCGCGCGGCGTCGAAATCCCATAAAATCTTGCCGTCGGCAGTCGAGTAGGCGCGCAGATGGCCGGAATCAGAGCCGGAAAACACCACGCCGGGCATCGCAGAAACGGCCTCGGATTGCGCGGGGCTGCACCGCGGCTCCGTGCAGCCGCTGGGAGGCGGAAGGGCCTTCCACAGCACATGGCCGTCACTCAGGTTCAACGCAAACATGCCGCCGCCGACTTTCGGATCTGGTATGAGCCCTTGCGGCCCTTGCTTGAACGTTAGAGCTGAAAGCGCCGCCAAAACCGTGTCCGCGCTCGCCGCAGGTCCCCACTCGATGCCGCCGAGCGGACCGCCTGGGCCGATGGGCGTTTGCCAAAGAATTTTTCCATTGTCATCCGGGTCAAGGCCGAAAATGATCCCGGACTTCTGCGCCACGATGAGTACGCGTTTGCCATTCGGCAGACTGCGCAAAATCGGCGATGAGCCGAAATCCGAATCTGGCCCCTGCTTCGCGGGGCAATTCACCCGATCGCGGTAGCAACTGATGTTGTACGTATCGTCCGGCGTTATCTGGCGCGACCAAACGATTTTGCCGCTCTTGAGGTCGATCGCAAGAATGGCGTCGCTCATGGGCGTGGCAGGATCGGAATAATTGTTCCCCGCTCCGATGTAGAGCACACCGCGTTCGGCGTCGATCGTCGGCGTGGACCACAAGCCCCCACCGGAGGGGCCAAGCAACTGCGTTCCGACTTTGTTCTTATGCGTGGGTTGCGCGGACCTATCGATCGTGTACGTCTGCCATAAAATCCGCCCATTGTGCGAATCGAGCGCCACGATGAATCCTCGAAACGTGCAGCAGGGATAATGCGGGTCGGCCGCCATCCATTCTTCACGCGACGAGACTGGGACGTACAAAGTGCCTTCGTATAGCACCGGGGATCCGGTGATTCGCGCATAGGGATGCGTGCTGAGGCGCGTCTGCCACAGCGGACGGCCGGTTGCGGCGCTGACGGCGTACACATTCGCGCGAAGGTCGCCGAAATATGCGCGGCCCTCGGGCCCGATTGTAATTGCGGTGCGAACGCCGGCGCTGGCGTGAAAAGCCCAATACGTGCAGCCGGTCGAAGCATTCAGCGAATAGACTCCGCCAAGCGGCCCGCCGACAAATACGCGGCCGCCCACCACGGTCGGCTGTGAGTACGACGTAAAACCGCCGCGCAGTCCGAACGCCCATTTCAGCTTCAGATGCGGCACCTGATCGGTTGTGAGTGCCGCGTCGGCAGCGGATTGAAACCGAGCGTTGTCCAGACTCGCGCCCCAGCCATTCCACGACGGGCCGGAGAAGTTGGAGGGCGGCGCGCCGGAGCACTGATCCGCGGGATGTGCTATCGAGGGAGTTGCGCCTAATTTTTTTCCGGTGATGAACTCAGCGACCTCGACTCGCTGCTTCGGAGTCAGCCTGGATCCTTGGACGTGCATCGTGCCCGCGGAAAGCATATACACGATGTAATCGGGCGATGCCTGCTTCAGAACGTCGTGGTTCAGATAGGGAGGACCGCCCGCTTCGTGGCAGGTAGCGCAATAGGTGGCGTAAATTTCGCCGCCCGGCATCGCAGCGGCACTCGCTTCCGCGCCTTTTGCCGCCACAGGATTACTAGAAAACGAAAGGATGTACGCCACGATTTCGCTGATCTGCGTCGGACTGTAGGTAGTATTGAACGCAGGCATGCCGGAGGTTGTCCGGCCTTCGGAGATGATAGTTTCCATCTGCTTTACGCTCAGCCCGAGATTCCGGAGACTAGGCGCCTGCGCCCCCAGCGCGCGCGAACCGTGGCAGAACGCGCAGGATTGGGCGTATAGCTTTTCGCCAGCCGCAGCGCTAGGGCCGAGCTTGCCAACAGACGCAGTGGCGACGGATTGCCGGGCGCTTGCGGGCTTAGCCGAGGCGACGATCATCAGGCACGCGGACACCGCGACACCGAACAGAATCCCCAATCGTCCACTGGCGAAGGCTGGAGATGCGGATCGAGAGAAGTTGGAGTGCTTTGCGGCGAAGGGAGTGCGTATCATATATGAAATTGCGCAGCCAGAATGCGGCGAAATCCGTCGAACCGCAAGAGGTAGTTTGCGAAAGAACGCAAGGTCAAATTCGAGCGGGGCTGGGAACAGAGGAAGAAAGCGCGTTCCTCACCGCCGCGAGAAATTCATCAATTTGAAACGGCTTGCGAAGGATCGGGCAGCCGGTGCCGCGCAGAAATTTCAGCGTTTCTTCCTCGCCGGCGCTGGAAAACGTGAACAGGATTTTTGGGGCCAGCTCCGGGCGCGTTTTTTGGATCCACTCGCACAGCCTGGCTACCGAACCTTCGCTCTGCAGCTTGGCATCGCAAACTACGGCATCCACCCGCTCGCGCTTTAGAATTTCGACCGCCTGCTCCGGGCTTCGCGCCGAGCGCACCGACGCACCCGCGGCGCTGAGCACTTCCTCTTCCAACTGCAGTACGGTTTCCACTTCGTCCACCAGTAAAACCGTGCCGTGAAGCAAGCACTTCGCGCTCGATTCGCTTTCGGGCGCCGGAGACGAACTGCCCAGCAACAGCGGCAGCGTAATCACAAACGTCGCGCCGCGCGGCGGGGCGTTGCGGACTTCGATATCACCTCCGTGCTCCTTCACGATTCCGTAGCAGATGCTAAGTCCCAGCCCGGTTCCCTTCCCGACGGGCTTCGTTGTGTAGAAAGGATCGAATATGCGATGCGGATGTTGTACTCCGGGGCCGCTGTCCGTGAATTCCACGCGCAGGCGCCCCCCCGAAGACTCCGTCCGAACCCAGATTTCTCCCGGCTCGCCGGTGTCCTCGATGGCGTCCATCGCGTTGTTGAGGATATTGAGAAAAACTTGTTGCAACTGATTGAAATCGGCTGACGTAACCGGAAGCTGGGGATCGAAGTTCCGGTGCACGCGAATTTTCTTCAGACGCAGATCGTACTCGCGAAGGATCAGAGTGTCCTCGAGAATTTGGTGGAGGTTCACCGGCGCGCGCTGGGGCTTCCGCTGGCGCGCGAAGCTAAGCAGGCTTTGCACGATGTGGTGGGTCCGCTGCGCCTGGCGATGCAGCTTCTCTAGGTACTCTTGGCTGCGCTCGCCGGGAACGTCATCCGACATTAGCAGCTGGCTATAGCCAAGAATCGCGGTGAGCGGATTATTCAATTCGTGCGCGACGCCGGATATCAACTGCCCGACCGCGGCCATTTTTTCGCTTTGCAGGAGCTGCTGTTGAGTGTGCCGCAAGGTTTCGTACGCTTCGCGCGTCTGTTCGAGCAGCAGCGATTTGTCAATCGCGGTGGCGATCTGGTTGGCGACAGCCGAAATCAGGTTCACTTCGGCCGCCGAAAACTCCCGCGCTTCCCGGCAGCCAACCACTACAACACCCATAATGCGGTCCTTGGACCAAAGAACAGCGGCCTGCGACACCGCTAATCCTTCGCTGCCGCGCAAATCCCGAAATGCTTGGGGAAGGATCGGCGCCGTTCCGGAAACGACCGTGGCGCGCACGCGGCGAAGTTGATCGATCAGCGCGGCCGAAAGCTCGATCTGATCGAATCTGCGCACGGTTTCGGGCCGGAATCCGGCGGTTACCGGCCGAACCAGTTTCCTGGTCTTTTCATCGAGAAAAAATACCGCGGAAATATCGAGCGCGAAAATTTCGTTGATTTTCAAAAGCGCGCCGTGCAGCCCCTCTTCCAAGGCAGGGCTCTGCCCCAGCAGGTCCGCGATTGCATTTAAAGCGAGTAATTCTTGGTTGCGGCGGCGAATATCGGCTTCCGCGTTTTTAAGATCGGTAATGTCCAGTAGAAATCCCTGATAAGCCACAATGGCGCCGGATTCATCTCTTGTGGCGAAACTCGATTCGTGCGCGGTGCGAATCTCGCCGTCGCGCCTCCGAAAGCGGAACTCGAAATCCGCTATTTCGCCGTATTCGCGGAGCAGCCGCTGTCTGCGGTCACGGTCGGCTGCATCGGCGTAAAAGAGCGAGGAAAGATCGGCTGCCATCAGCTCGGTCCGCGAGTCGTACCCCAGGATGCGCATGAACGCGTCGTTGAAATCCACAAAACGCCCGTCGGGAGTCGAAATAAAGACGCCCTCCTGGACTTTCTCAAATAGCGTTCGAAACTTATTCTCCGCTTGCCGCCGGGTCGTCACGTCCCGCAACACGTGAATCGTGCCGAGGCGCTTGCCATCGGAATCGTGCAGCGCGGAGTCAGTCGAGTGGAGGTATCCGCCGAACGAGGAATCGAATTTTTCCGCGTCGCCGGAGACGCTCTCACAATACGGACAGCGGTTCCAGGGAGTGTTGCCCTGGCGGAGCACTTCGCGGACGGCACGGCCGGCTATTTCGCTCGGACGCAATCGCAGACGTGCGGCGAGCGCCCGATTGATTTTTAGGATCTTTCCGTCCGAGTTGTGGACCAGGATCAGGTCCTCGATGGAATCAAACGTATCCTCCCACTGGCGCTGCGAGGACGAAACGGTTCCCATCAATCCCAGGTTCTGCACGGTCAACCCGAATAGGTTGGCCACGTTCATCAGATAATGTTGCTCCTCGCTTTCGTACCTGCGCCTCTCCCGCGAACCGATCGCCAGCATGCCCAGCGGACCGTTTTTTCCCGGAATGCGAATCAAGGCAATCGCCGCCAGATTTTCGGATTGCATCCATCGCCGCAGCGCCGCTCCGTCCGTTTCCGCGTCCGCGCGGGCGTAGGCGATCGTGGGCTGCTCCGTGCTCAGCACTGTCTCGATCCATGGCTCGTTCAGCGAAAAACGTGCTTGCACGCTCCGCCCGGGATCGGGAAAGCCGATGCATCCGTGTATTGCGAGCCGCGTGCGTCGCGCGGGATCTTCAAAAAGCATCAACGCTCCATGGGTAGCGCCGAGGCTTTCGGTCACATGTCGCAAAATTCCTTGAAATACTTCCTCGAACCGCGGATTCTGCATCGCTTCCGCGCTGATCACGGCCAGGCGGCGAAGCCGGTCGTTGAGATCCTCGGCGCGAGAGCGGCTGGCTTCCAGAACGAGTACAGCCATGGCCACGCCCACCGCGATTCCCAACAGGCCGTCGAATGAGATTCGAAGCAGACCGAACTGCTGGAAAATCCATTCCGGCCGATCTAGTCCATCGAGGCCGTGCAGCAGCAGAGCACCGGCCACCAAATTCCAGCCGATCCCGCGATGCCGGGACTGCGAACGCCACAACATCCATCCGGCGGCGAGGTAGAGAGCCGATGTGAGAATCGCGCTGGCCCATTGCTCGGCCCGCGGCAGGTAAGCAATCCACTGCAAGCCGGCGAGACCGCTTTCGGCGATGAGTGCCGAAGGCCACAAATAGCGAAGGGTTTTCTCGTTTTCGGCGCACTCGATCGCCGCGGCCAGGATCAAGCCGGCGACCAGCGGGGAAATCAGTGTTGCGGCGATGGACTCGCCGTTGCCTCCGCGCCAGATCGACGCGATTCGCAGGCATTCCAGCGCCGCATAGACAGTCCAAGCGCCGAGCCAGAAGCGGAAGAAGCGCGCCGGGAACCCGGGCAGCAAGAGCCAGTACAACACGAGCAACAGGAACGCCGCCGAGCACTCCATGAACGCAACGGCGAGAAACCCCGGGTTGGAGAGAAATATCATCGAATGGCAAATAGCGACACGAGCCCGCCCCGCGCCGCAAATCGCAAATTTTCCGTGGGTATCAGAGAGCCATTACGCAATCTAGCACACGGTTAAACGATAGGGCAACGGGCGCCCGTGGCGTCTGTGCCGTGCCGTATAATGGGCCTCTTGACGGAGCGCCAATGCACAAAGAAAAAATCCTTGTTGTGGACGACGAAGAAGCCATTCGCGAAGTGGTGGCCACGCTGCTGGAGGCGCGGGGCTATCACTGCGTTCCGTGCGTCAACGGCCGCGCCGGACTGGAAGCGTTTGGCAAGGACACCTACGACTTAGTGATGAGCGATATCGTGATGCCGGAAATGGACGGCATGAAGCTGCTTTCCGAGCTGCGCCGTTCCGATCCGGATGTGCCGGTGATCATGGTCACCGCCATGCACGACATATCGATCGCGCTAGAGGCGATCCGCGCGGGCGCTTACGACTACATCCTCAAGCCCTTTGAAAAAGACCAGCTCTACGTCAGCGTTCACCGCGCCCTGGAGCATCGCCGTCTGGTGATGGAAAACCGGGCGTATCAAAGCGACCTAGAGCAGTTGGTCGCCGAGCGCACTCAGCAGCTTTCCGTTGCCCTGCAAGATCTGGAGCAATCGTACGACTACACCCTTGAGGCTCTGGGCGGCGCGCTGGATGCAAAGGATGCCGAAACCGAGGGTCATTGCCAGCGCGTCACAGCATTCACGATCGCCATTGCGAAGGGCATGAACGTCGATAAGGCCTTGCTGCGGCAAATCGCTCGCGGCGCTTTCCTCCACGACATCGGCAAGATGGGCATCCCGGACCACATTCTGCGCAAGCCGGGGCCGCTGACTCCCGAAGAGCGCGAAATCATGCGCCGCCATTGCGACATCGGGTACTCGGTGCTGGCGCGAATTCCCTTTCTGCGCGAAGCCGCTGAGATCGTTCTCGCGCATCAGGAGTTCTTCGACGGGAGCGGATATCCGCGCGGCTTGCGCGGCGATCAGATTCCGCTGGGCGCTCGCATATTCGCGGTAGCCGACACTCTGGACGCAATGATCTCCGACCGCCCCTACCGCAAGGCGTTGCCGATCTCCGCGGCCCGCGAAGAGATCAAGCGCTATGCAGGCACGCAGTTCGATCCTAGCGTCGTGCAAGTGTTTCTTTCCAAGCCCGACCACGTTTGGCTCGGCCTGCACCAAAATCCCAGCGAAACGTTCATGTTCGCCGAGCTGGAACGCGTTTAGCTCATCACGAAACGTCGGAATATAACCAATCGGGACATTCTCTTTTCGGGCGAGTCCCTGCCGGGACGCTGGAAAGGCAAATTGTGTTAAAGTGAACGCGCACAGCGGCGGGCTTGGAAGAAAAAGGCCCTGCGGAAAGGGTGTGCTATGAAACGCTTTTGCGGGATTCTAATTCTCACGGTTGCGTTTGCTACCTCCGCGCTGGCCGCGCTAAAGTCCGGTGATACAGCGCCGTCCTTCACAGCGGAAGCCAGTCTTGCGGGCAAGGACTTTACGTTCTCGCTGAACAAGGCTCTCAGGAAAGGCCCGGTGGTCGTCTATTTCTACCCTTCGGCGTTCACGCAGGGCTGCGACATCGAGGCGCACACGTTTGCGGAGAATAAACAGAAGTTCACTGATGCCGGCGCCACGATCATCGGTGTGTCGGCCGACAGCATTCAACGCCTGAACGCCTTTTCGTCGGCGCCGAGCTACTGCGCCGGAAAGTTCCCCGTTGCGTCCGACTCGGACCTCAAGATTTCCTCGTCGTATGGACTAACCGCCATGAAGCTCAAACCAGCGATGAATGTCAAGGACGTCCGAGGCGACGCAATCCACCACGCTTTTATCGAGCGCACCACGTTCGTTATCGACAAGAACCACAAAATCGTCGCCGTGCTTTCATCAACGGCTGACCACCTCCAACCCGATCAGCACGTTTACAAAGCACTGGCTGTGGTGCAAACGCTCGGCGGAAAATAGAGGATTGCATCCCCACCGGATGCGGGAGCTGCTCCAAACGGCTCCCGCACGCGCGTTTTGTGAGAACGAATCAGCGGCTCACGTTTCGCCGGCTGTAGATTAATCCGAAAATTCCCACGAATAGGCCCGCGGCAGGAATCAGCAAAATCAGAATTCCGTGCTGCAGCGCCACGCGGCTGCGATCTCCCGATGCTGCTGCGCTTTGATAACACATGGCGCAACCCTGTGCCGCCACTTGCGGCGCAACCGCCGCGATCGCCGCAAAACAAGCCCAGATAATGACGGCCGCGCGACTCGCGTGATGTCTCACAAACTGCCGCAACCGGCTCATGCCCGCGCTCCGAACCATAGAAACAGAAACAAGCAAATCCAAATCGCGTCCATCGCGTGCCAGTAGATTGACGTCACTTCGATCGCCGTGCTTTGCGCGATCCTTCGCGCCGGACGAAACGCCACAATCAACAGCGCCACAATTCCTCCAGCCAAGTGTACGCCGTGCGCCGCTGTGATCAGGTAAAAAAAGCTGCTGCTCGGATTGGTGGCCAGATACAGCCCCGCCTCCACAAGTTGCCGCCACGCCAGCAATTGTCCCGCAAGAAACAGCAGGCCGAGCGCGGATGTGGCCAGCCACCACCGCCGGAACCCACCGTCATCGCCAGACCGCGCGCGCGCGCGTGAATGCGCGAGCGTGAGGCTGCTCGCTACCAGCACGACCGTGTTCAACGACAAAATCCGCCACAGCGCGCCACCGGCCCGCAGCGGCTGCCAATCTCCGCTCGGCGCTCCTCTGCGGACCACTGCCGCGCTCACCATCGCAATGAAGAACATCGCGATAGCGCTCAGCGCGATCGCCATGCCGGTCGTGTACGCGCGCCGCGGCGTTCGCGACGGGCCGCCATCACCGCCGCGCCATCCTCCCTCGAGAAATCCGCCGGTGCCTCCTCCAGCGGCGATTCCCGCGGGATCTGCGATCGCGCTCTCACGCATGGGAACCGGTCTCCATCACCACGTCCTCCGGGCGAACATGTTGCGGCGTAAAATCCTCCGCCGCTCCCGGAACGCTGTACTCGTACGGTCCGCGATAAACCTGCGGAAACGTTCCCCCGAAATTGTCTACCGGCGGAGGCGATGCCGTGGCCCACTCCAGTGTTGTGGCGCGCCACGGATTTTCCGCCGCCTTCGTTCCCCTCGATAGGCTCCGGAAAAAATTATAGAAAAATATCAGTTGCGCCGCCGCCGTCGCGAACGCTGCAACGGTCATGAATTCATGCATCGGGCGCAACGCCGCAAGGTATGTATCGCCGCTCAAATCGGCGTAGCGGCGGATGCCGCCGTAGATTCCTTCAAAGTGCATGGGCATGAAAATGCAGTAGGCGCCGACGAACGTCAGCCAAAAGTGCATCTTCCCGAGCGGCTCGTTCATCATCCGCCCGAACATTTTTGGAAACCAGAAATACGTCGCGCTGAAGATTCCGAAAATAGCCGCCACGCCCATCACCAGGTGAAAATGCGCCACGACGTAATACGTGGAGTGCAGCATGTTGTCGAGCGACGGCTGCGCCAGAAAAATTCCCGAAAGCCCGCCTGTAACGAAGAACGAGACGAACCCGATGGAAAAAAGCATCGGCGTGTCGAAATGGATTCTTCCGCCCCACATTGTCCCCAGCCAGTTAAACGTCTTTACCGCGGACGGCACGCCGATCGAAAGCGTCAGCGCCGAAAACGCCAGGCTCGAATATGGATTCATGCCGCTCACGAACATGTGATGGCCCCACAGCAGGAATCCCAGGAACCCGATCGCGCATAGCGTGGCCGCCATGGCGCGATATCCGAATACCGGTTTGCGCGAGAAATTCGAGATGACGTGCGACGTCACTCCCATACCCGGCAAAATCGCGATGTACACCTCCGGGTGCCCGAAAAACCAGAAAAGATGCTCCCACAGCAGCGGCCATCCGCCGCTTCGGCCCATTTGCAGTTCCCCGTTCACCACCAGGCCCGCGGGAGTGAAGAAGCTCGTTCCCGCCGAACGGTCCAGCACCAGCATCACCAGCGCCGCCAGCAGCACGCCGAACGAAAGCAGGCTCATCACCGCCGTCACGAACCACGCCCACACCGTCAGCGGCATCCGCGTCAGACTCATTCCCGGCGCGCGCATTTCGATCGTCGTGGTGATGAAGTTGATCGAAGCGAAAAGCGAGGCGATGCAGAAAATCCCGATGCTGACGACCCACATCGTCTGCCCCATGCCTTCGCCGGGCCCTGTGATGCTGCCCATTCCGCTGAGCGGCGGATATGCCGTCCAGCCGCTGATCGGCGCTCCTCCCGGCACCGCAAACGCCGAAAGCATGCACGCGAACGCCAGCAGCGTGAACCAAAACGACAGCATATTCAGCCGCGGAAACGCCATATCCGGCGCGCCAATTTGAATCGGAAGAAAATAATTACCGAATGCTCCCATCGGAGCCGTGGTAAGCACAAAGAAAACCATGATCGTGCCGTGCATGGTCATCAGCGCCAGGTATTGTTCCGGCCGCATGATGCCGCCGCTCACAAATGGCAAATGCGCGCCCGGCCACGCCAGGTGAAAGCGCATCAGCAGCGAAAGCACGATCCCGACGGTCACCGCCGCCAGCGCCAGAAAGTAATATTGCAGCCCGATGGTCTTGTGATCCGTGCTGAACACGTAGCGGCGGAAAAATCCCGAGGGCGTAGCCGTCGCCGCATGGACGTGCTGTGGCGACTGGCTCACGCGCACTCCTTGACGAACTTTCTCGCGCTCATTGCGCCTCCGCGCGCCGCAGGAATTTCTGGTAATCGGCCTCGGAAACCACGTCCAGGAAACTATGCATCTGATTGTGGTCCATGCCGCAAAGCTGCGTGCACACGATGTAGTAGCGGCCGATTCGGTCCGGCGTGAAGTGCAGCGGCACGGTCATTCCCGGCACGGCGTCCTGCTGCAAGCGCAGCTCGCGCACGAAAAAATTATGAATCACGTCCTGCGAGCGAATCGTCAATTCCACCGGATGATTCACAGGCACCGTAAGAGTGGAAGCAACGATGTCGTCGCGTCCTGCCGGGTCGTTTGGATCGAGTCCCAGCGGGTTTCCCGTCGGCGCGCTCACAAGACTCGGATCGAGTCGCCCGAATTTTCCGTCCCGGCCGGGATAGCGGAAATAATATGTGAACTGTTCTTCGGTCACTTCCACGCGAATCGCGCCGGGTTTGGCGTTCGTCAGCCGCGTTTCCGCCCACGATCTTGCCGCCAGGCCGCCTAGCCCCAAGAAAACAGTTGCCGTAATCACCGTCCACGCGATTTCGAGCGCCGTATTGCCTCGAGTGAATCGCGCGGGCTTTCCGCGGTCGCGATAATGGAAAACCGCCCAGCCCAGGCCTAGCTGCGCCAGGATGAACGCGATGCCGGTAACGTAAAGCGTCAAATCGTATTGATGGTCGATCCGCACGCCCACGGACGTGATCGGCGGCGGCGGCGCGAAGTAATGAATCGCGAAAAGATAGACGGTGATGCCGACGAAAAAGATTAGGGCGATGAAGATCAGGAGCGCCGTGGCAGCCGAGCCGCGCATACCCCTTCTGGCGTGCCCTCGATTTTCACGTGCGCTTCCGCCGCGGAATAATGCAGGAAAGAATCGCATCTCGATTCGAACCCGCCATCATACCGAAGCCCTGCACGCATTGAAAGCGCAGTCGCGCGCCGCAAAATCAGGGAGAAGGTCTGCGAGGAAAGAAGAGACAGAATGTCAGCGGAAGAAAAATGGTGCGGGAGAGAGGATTTGAACCTCCACGGTATTGCTACCGCCAGCCCCTCAAGCTGGTGCGTCTGCCAGTTCCGCCACTCCCGCAAAGGACTTACGTCGAAGAATTCGACCCATGACGATTGTCACAGTTCAAACCTCAGCCGCGCTGATATTATAGCGGCCAAACACCAAGCCAGTCGAGTACCCCCTCAACAAATGCCCTTACCGCAAAACAGGCCAAACATGGATCAGGCTTCCTTTTAGCGCGTCCGAAATTCTACGAAAGCCATACAGGTATCTTCATCGGCACGTTGCCTCTACAACATCATCGAAGGCTGCGCCTTACCGTGCAACAATCTCAGTGTGTTTGTGGATGCATGATAGTAAAGGACAGGAACCGCGCTGTTGTGGCCGCAACGCTGTTGTGAGGTAAAGTTTCGTGGCTCATGATTCTTGTTCTTATGGCGCTGCATTTCGGCTTTCTTAAGGCTAATCAAAATCTCGTAATTGAGTGTATGCAAAACTAGTTGATGCGGATGAATGCGATTGTATTCGATGAATTCCATCGAGAAGGGCGGTTTGGGAGGCAATGATTCGGCAACAACAGAAAATCGCGGTCGTACTGTCCGCCATTGGTCTCTACTTCATATTTACGGTGGGGTGCGCTCGCGGCGCGATGTCCGCATATTTTGTGGAACGCAATAATCCCGGTGAAGTCGATATGCTCCATTTAGTCGAATCGCCTCCGGGCCATCTCGCAGGCTCGCTTGTCATCTCCGCGCTCAACACTGACGGATCGAGAAAGACGGATACAGTTTCGGATGTCAGCGGCACGATGACGGGTTCCAATATCAGCCTTCAACTGAACAGCAGCATCGCTGGTTGGGCGCAGTTTTTTGGAAACCCAACGAACCTTGTGGGAACTCTCAATGGGGAAGTGTTGACGCTCAGCTTCGGAAATCAGACACTTCGATTCCACGAGATGAGCCCCAAAAAGTACGACGCCGTGCTCGACCAAATGAATACCGTCGGGAAGCACATTGCAATGCTCACGCAGGCGGAGAAATCCCTTCGAGCATCTATCTCAGATGGTCGTAGTTTGAACACCGATTTGAAAAACTATCTCAGTTGGGGGCAGAAGAGAATCGCCCATGTTTCGACGCTGCACCAATGGTACGCCGGCCGGATAAGCCACTACTCCAAATGCCTGCAAACGATTCGCCCATTGGCTGCCTCCAAGGTCGCTTCGTGGCAGTGGCAGGATTGCGTGCTCACGATTGAGAACGACAAATACTATCGCGACGAAATGGCGCAATCTGTCCGAGATGCCGATGCGCAGAACACGCGAACTGCGAGAAGCCTCGACTCCGAAATTGCCGTTGTGCAGAAGAAATTCCCGCAAGCTCTCGATGCATTAAATTCTGCATGTCCATACGCTAAGGATGTTCATCAGTGCGTCGATAGCGTACAAAAACTGAAATCCTATACCCCGAACGGTGCCCTCGACCCAAGCTTAATCGCACAGTTTCGAGCCATGGTTCCGAATGTGAGTACGGCAGTAGCGCAGGATGTCCAGACTTCGAGTGCCGGAGACAACCGCCTATCCAATCTTGCGAAGCAAATCCAAACTGTATACCAATCTGCCCAGTAGGGATTCAAACGAAGGGGAGAGAAAATATTCTCGTTGACCTTCGTCAGCATTGGGCTAGCGGCTGGCGGGCTTGTTATGGGGCTGTTAGAAGCGTGGTATTGGTATAAGTCGAGCGGAATTGAAGCTGCCTGTTGGGACGACCCGCGGGACGACATACCGGACAACGAGCCAGTTGATCGCACAGACGCAAACGAAGATTGGATAGTCGCTGTTTTGGTGCCGCCAGCAAGTCGGCTGACCTCAACAGAAAAGCCTCATGAGAATTCCTGAATTTCCAGTGGCCGAGGACGTTGTAACAGAATGGTGCCTTATTTGTGTGGAGGCGTGCTCGGCTTCGCGGGCGCAGGCGCTGGTGCCGGAGCAGGCTTCGATGCGGGCGCGGGAGCAGGAGGCTTCGTCGTGGCCGGCGTCGTATTTACCGGCGCGGGCGCTGTGGTCTCTTCCAGCAGCGAACCAATCGCCGCCGCGTTCGGTCCCGCGCGCTTCACGGAGAGCGCCATCGACGTCATCATAAAAAAGATCGCGCACCACGTGGTCGCGCGCGATAGAAAAGTCGTCGCGCCGCGCGGGCCAAAAGCCGTCTGGCTGCCGGCGCCGCCGAACGCGCCCGCCAAATCCGCGGCCGTGCCGCTCTGAAGCATGATCACGATAATCAGCAGGAAGCAGACCAGCACGTGCATGGTGACGAGCAACACCATGTAGTGCCAGCCTATCGACACCAGCGCCGCCGCCACCAATATCGACACAGCCCATTTTCCCCAGCGTGGCATTTCCGTTCCCTGCCCCTTCCAGTCGCCTCGCGCCGCGATTCGCTCGCGCGCTCTAGTAGTTCACGATTTCCGCAAACGATTTCGCGTCTAAGCTGGCACCGCCCACGAGCGCGCCGTCAATTTCCGCCTGCGCCATCAGTCCTTTGATGTTGTCGGGCTTCACGCTGCCGCCGTAGAGAATCCTCAGCACGGAGGCCTGCTCGTGCGTGAAATGCGCGGCAGCTAATCCCCGAATGTACCGGTGAGCTTCGGCCGCGATTTCCGGCGTTGCCGTGCGTCCCGTGCCGATCGCCCACACTGGTTCGTAAGCAATAAGAATACGCGAGAACTCCTCAGCGGTCAACGCGCCCAATCCGCATTCGAATTGCCGCTTTAGTACCGCCTCGGTCTGGTTCGCCTCCCGCTCGGCCAGCGACTCACCCACGCAGACGATCGGCGTCAGGTTCGATTCGAGCGCCGCTTTCGTCTTGCGCTGGACCGATTCATCCGTCTCGCCAAAGTATTGGCGCCGCTCTGAATGGCCCACGATCACATACGTGCAGCCCGATTCCGCCAGCATCTTTCCGGAAACTTCACCCGTAAACGCGCCTTCCGCCTGCCAGTGCAGATCCTGCCCGCTGACGGCGACTTTCGTCCCGCGCACCGCTTCCACCGCCGCGCAGATCGCTGTAAACGGCGGCGCAACCACGATGTCGCAATGCTTCGTGCCTTCGATCAGAGGCAAAAAAGTACGGAAGAACGCGAGCGTCTCCGCCCGCGTCTTGTACATCTTCCAGTTGCCAGCGATCGCAGGGCGCCGCACGCGTTTCTCTCGTTACCTGGCCGGCTTATCGGTAAGCGCTTCCACTCCGGGAAGCTTTTCGCCGGCTAAAAATTCCAGCGATGCGCCTCCGCCAGTCGAAATGTGGGAGATTTGATCGGCCACGCCGGCCTGCTCCACGGCGGCAACAGAATCGCCGCCGCCGATGATCGAAGTTGCGCCCGATTTCGTGGCCGCTGCCACAGCGCGCGCAATTCCGAGAGTGCCGTTAGCGAACGCCGGCTTCTCGAACATTCCCAGCGGCCCGTTCCACACGATCGTTCGCGCCTTGGCGATTTCCTTGCTGAAAAGCTCCACAGTTTTCGGACCAACGTCGAGCCCCATCCCGCCGTCGGGAGTTGTATCGATATTGACGGTCTTGGTCGCTGTCGATTCGGGCGATTCAGCGATCACATGATCCACTGGAAGCAGCAATTTGAAATTCCGCTTCCGCGCCTCGTCGAGTAGGCCCTTCGCCAGGTCGAGCTTGTCATTTTCAACCAGCGATTTGCCCACCGCTTTGCCTTGCGATTTCAGGAAGGTGTAAGCCATCGCGCCGCCGATGAGCATCGCGTCGGCCAGCTTCATCAAATTTTGCACCACTTCGATTTTGTCCGAGACTTTCGCGCCGCCGAGCACGGCCACGAACGGCCGCTCGGGATTCGAGATCGCCTTACCGAGATACGCGAGCTCCTTTTCCATCAGCAGGCCCGCGGCTGCTTGCTTCACGTACTTCGTAATGCCCACCACCGACGCGTGCGCGCGATGCGCCGAGCCGAATGCATCGCAAATGAAAAGCTGGTCGCAAAGCATCGACAAACGCTTGGCGAATTGCGGGTCATTCTTCTCTTCTTCAGGATGGAAGCGGACGTTTTCGAGCAGCAGCACGTCTCCATTTTTTAACAAATTGCTCATCGCTTCGGCGTCAGCGCCAACGCAGTCGGACGCAAACTTGGCGGGCTTGCCGAGCAGCTCGCTTAGCCGCGCTGCCACGGGCTGAAGGCTGTATTTCGGATCGGCTTTCCCTTTTGGCCTGCCGAGATGCGAGGCGAGCACCAGCCGCGCGCCGCGATCGATTGCCAGGCGCAGCGTCGGGAGTGTTTCGCGAATGCGCGTGTCGTCGGAAACCGCTCCGTTTTCGAGCGGCACGTTGAAATCGACGCGAATGAAAACGCGCTTTCCGGAGAGATCGAGGTCGCGAATCGAGAGCTTGTTCATGTCGTTGCCAGGCGTCTCTGGAAACGGGCGTCAGGATTTCGCGGCCATCATCTTGATCAAATCAACGCAGCGGCAGGAATAGCCCCACTCGTTGTCGTACCACGCCAGCACTTTCACACAGTTGTTGCCGACCACGCGCGTCGATTTGGCGTCGAGAATCGAGGAATTTGAGTTTCCGCGAAAATCCACGGAGACGAGTTCTTCCTCTTCATATTCGAGGATGCCCTTCATGGGGCCTTCCGCCGCGCGTTTCATCGCCGCATTCACGCTTTCGGCGGTGGCGGGCTTCTCAGTGAATACTGTTAGATCGACCACGCTCACGTTCGGCGTCGGCACGCGCATCGCATAGCCGTCGAGCTTGCCCTTGAGATCGGGAATCACTTCGTGCAGCGCCCTTGCCGCGCCGGTGGAGGTGGGAATCATCGAAAGCGCGGCGGCGCGCGCGCGGCGCAGGTCTTTGTGCGGCAAATCCAGCAGGCGCTGGTCGTTCGTATAGGAGTGGATCGTGGTCATCGTTCCGACGCTGATCCGGAAAGTGTCGTGCAGCACTTTCGCCACCGGCGCCAGGCAATTCGTGGTGCACGAGGCGTTCGAGATCACGTGGTGCTTCGCGGGATCGTAGGTTTTGTCGTTCACGCCGAGCACGATCGTGCAGTCCTGGTCGGTGGCCGGCGCGGAAATCAGCACTTTCTTCACCAGGCCACGGATGTGCTTGCGCGCGTCGGGTCCTTTGGTGAAAACGCCCGTGGATTCAACGACGATGGTTGCTCCGACGGACGCCCAATCGATCTCCGCGGGATCCTTCGTTTTGAAGACCTTGAAGCCCTTGCCATCGACAGAGATGGAATCGCCGGTATGGGTCACCTTATTTGGAAGATTGCCGAGGATCGAGTCGTACTTCAGCAGGTGCGCGAGAGTCTTCGAATCCGTTATGTCGTTAATGCCGACAATTTCGACCTCAGGATCGCCGATCGCGGCACGGTAGATGTTCCTGCCGATGCGCCCAAAGCCGTTGATTCCAACTTTTACCGCCATGTGCCCTCCGGGGATTTGCCGCGAGACGCCGGCCCAAGCGAGACGGTCGTGCGAGACTGCAAAGATGATCCAGGCAATCTAAATGATGCTAAAAGCCGCGGCGGGAAAAGTCAACGCGGGTCAGGATTCGTCGATGCGTCTTCCATCGCGTACTGCTTCACTCGAATTACGTTTTCGCCGGCAAACGTGACGAAAGTCGAAGGAGATGGAGGCAACCCGTATATCCAATCTTCGGTCTCGCGGCCCTCGGGGTCCCACTGCCGGACTTTTTTGTCCGGAATGCCCATGGCCGCGATCACCATTTCCTGATCCATACCCACGACAGCCTGGTGCGCCTTGATAGCCTTTTGAAATTTCGGCGGCAGCGTATCTACCCAATTCCGCGCCGCGGAATGCTTGGAGAAGTCAAGAAACGGCGAAAGATCGCTCTTGAGCTGATCGGCGCTGAGATTGGGGACGTCCTGATGCCCGAAATCGACAACCAGAACGCCGCCGGTGGGTTGCTGCGGATCAGCGGCCGGAGGCGGCGAAGACAAATTGCCCATGCCAAATTCAAGGTGCTGGCGCCAATTAAAGTGTTTGCGCCCGCCGCCGTTGATTTCCACGCGAATCGAGTGCGCGTCAAAATCCAAGCGTGTTACCTGCACCGTGTCTCCAGGATTGGCCACCGTGCCGTAAAGGCGCAGCGCATCGCTCAGGTCCTGCGGATCTACGGATTTTTTTAGCTCGACCTTGAAACCTTTGCGGCCGGCCGGGATGGCTCGAACAGCCTTCGCGTATTCGCCGTCCACGTAGCGGACGGGCAGCAATTCGGTTCCCGCTGTGAGATGCTCGGATTGACCGGCAGTTTCCGCTCCGGCCGAATTACCGGAAGGCGGAACGACTTGCTGAGGAGCGGCACTGGTGCGCTCCGCGCCGACGAACAGCCCACCAACTGCGAAGGCGACGGTCAGCGCGAAAGCGGCTCGAAAGCTCATAGCACGCCAAAGAGCAATGTTAAGTTGTTCAAAGACGCCGAATAAATCCGTGCTATCCAGCACTCGGCAATCCGGCGTTATACGGGGGAATATACTACCTTCCGCCTCGATTGTGTACGGCCACCGCGACAACTTCCACGAACTGCGATCCACGGAAGAAGCCGAGCAGCGGAATTGGGCACTCCCGTGGATGATGGCGATGGTGCTCCGCAGCAGCGTGCCCGTCGATAGGCTCTCGGAGCTTTTCGGCACCTGAAGAATCCATGACGTGAAGTGTCTCGGGTAGAGGTGTACCCGCGCGTTTGTTTTCAATGACTTGCGATGGATTCTACTCGTTCGGTGTCTCGGGTAGGTGCTAGAAGTTCGAGGTTGGAGGTTAGAAACTAGAAAGGGCGATGCACCCGTTCTAGAGGTTTGAGGCTGGAGGTTGGAAGTTGGAAAAGAAGATGCACCGCGACGTTCCGCCCTTTGATTTGCATGTAATTTTATTTTCAGCGACTTACGTGTGTCGAAGGTTGATTGGCTGTTCCGCCCTTGCAGGAGAGGCGAGGGCGAATGGAAGGCGAATATTTTAGCGGGTCTGCGGGGCGTGCTTAGCGCTGGTGATGTTAGGCTCCTTGCCAAATTCATCGCGTTCCCTGCCCTCTCTTTCTGCCCGCCCTCAACAGCTTTTGAGCGGACACCAAAAACGGCCTACGGTAGCATGGAGGCCGCACACGCGTACAGGTTCAATTTGAGTAGTACTGACTTTCCCGTTTTGGGAATCGCTGGGTGCACTGCGAGCTGAACGCTCCACATGACGGCCCGTATAGCATTGGCCGCCTGCGGATTACTCGTAGCTGACCGTTATGCGCTGCGGTTTGACTTGCATGCGGCGGAAGCCAGCATAGGCCAGCCAGTAAAGGGCTGCCAGACCCGCGGCGCCCATCGCCATCAGTAGCAGCAGATGATTAGGCAAAGCATTTTCCGAGATTGCCACAATTGGTGGCTTTCTCATCCCGCCGAGGCCAGTAGCCGGACCACACCATCGCCAGACCGTCCAGCACACCAAGAAACATACGGTGCATGTGAGCAGAAGCACCCACGCAACTCGCAGCCTATAAACCAAGGAGGGGATTTGAGCGGCGAATAAAGCCAGTAACGAGAAGACGGCAACGGCCGCGACACCGAGGATCGCCTCCCTCGGCGACTGAGACGAACAACAGATGGCGATAAAGCTGCCCAGCGCGAAAAATCCCAGGGGAGGTACGATCATCGCGGCGAACAGCTTCTGCCTCGAGACAGGCAGCAGGAACAACCAGCTCTCTGTAGTTCTAAGCCGCAGTAACGTCACAAAAAATGAGCAGAAGATACAAACGATCCCTAGAAAAACACTCCCTACTAATCCGACCACCAGCAGCGCGCAACCAATGCTGATCGAACTTTTGCCGGCAAAGGCCCGCAGAAATGGCAGCCCTGCAAATTCCGGGAGCCGAAACCGTCCCTTGTCCGACTTCGGTCCGATCGGACCGCGCGGCGCGAGTTCGAACGCCTCGGGAAACGACACCCAATCGATCCAGAAAAGAGCTACGGCGGCCAATGCGCAGGCAGGGAGGACATAGACGGGCGGAACAGCCGGCTGCGGCTTGTAATGCGTTCCAAGAGCTACGGCCAGCATGGCCAGGGTACCCAACCCAATAATCCACTTCCACAATCGAGGAACGTTACACTCGCGCGTCCGGGCCGAGTGGATGGCAACAACTCCGACCGACGTGATGGCACTCACGTCCAGGGCGAAATTGGTTGGATTGAGATGAAATTCCGTGGCAATAGCGACGGACGTGAAGTTGTAGGCCCAACAATAAATGAGATCCAGAAGCAGGTGACTCAAGAAAATGTCTCGCGCGCGAATTGGCAGCGCCGCCTGCAGGGGGGTGCATCTTGGTTGCCGGTTTCGGTGTGGGAACACCATCCAGAAAGAGCCGGCCGCAATCGCCCCATCGAAGACCATCCAAGAAGGGCCGACGGAGCTTGCAAAACCGAACTCAACAAAGCACACAAACACCCATAAAGCGAGATGCGTTTTCCACGAGTGTTCAAGCTCAATGAGACGGAAGATCACGGCGTCTCTTGCTCCTCATTACGGGCCATTAACTCCACAAACAATTCTTCCAAGTTGGTCCGTGCGCAGCGTATTCCGTTAGACCCGAGCGATTGTTCGAGGAGTTTCTTGACCGCTTCTGGACTGCCGTGAAACACAGTATGCCAGTCTCCGTAGTGCCGACGCGCACGCAGGTATCCGGGAACCCGCGTCAGGATCTCAGCATCGGAGACGGATCGGGCCGGAATGAGAACCACGCAGTATTCCTCGCGCAAACGGTCCACACCGGCATCGAGAAAGACCTTGCCCTCGTCCAGCATGACGGCGCGGCTACCGAGGCGTTCGATGTCGTCCATGTAATGCGACGAATAGAGGATGGTCGCCCCGGCGCGATTGAGAAATTGGATTGCGACTTCCAGGAATTCGCGGCGCGCGGCTGGATCGAGGCCCGCGGCAGGCTCGTCCAAAATGAGCAGTTCGGGACGATGGCAGACAGCGCAAAGGAGAGCCACGGCGCGGGCTTGGCCTTTGCTCAGTCCCAGAATCTTACTTTTCGTATGAAGGCTGAAACGGTCGAGAATTTGGCGCTCCAATACGGCGTCCCAGCGCGGGAACAAATAGCGGTGAAAAGCGATCAACTCCGCGATAGATGAAGTGCGCGGGAGCACTTGATCTTCGGCGACGTAGCCAATGCGTTTCTTCACCTCGACGGCGCGTTCAGTGGGTGACAAGCCGAAGACGCGGACCGTACCGCCTTGCGGGAAAAGCATGCCCATGGCGATATGGATCAGCGTGGTCTTGCCCGACCCGTTGCGGCCCAGGAGGCCGACAACTTCGCCCTCGGCGACGGAAAAGGTGACACCGTTAAGGACCGGAACTCCTCGTACGTAGGCTCTGACCACGTTGCGAAATTCCAAGACGTCGTTCACGTTCTCTCCTTAGCCCGCCGCGCGGCTAGCGGCGCTGTGCGAGCCGTGCAGTAATTCGTCCTCCGCTTTACGGAGAATCTCGACCACGCCGCCGAGATCGACGCCAACCATGTATGCGAGAGACAGCAATTTTCGCGCTGCCGCCTCGATTTGCTCGCGCTGGTCCGCCATTTTCAATTTGGGAAGCCTGCTGCAAACGAACGTCCCGCGCCCGCGCTGGGTTTCCAAAAAACCGAGCGATTCCAACTCGTCGTATGCTTTCTTCACAGTCAACGGAGCAATCACCAGTTCCTCGGCCAGTTCGCGATGCGATGGCAATTTTTCGCCGGGCTGGAGCCGTCCGACGGCGAGCGCTTCGGTGATTTGGCTCATGATCTGGCGGTAAATCGGAAGTTCATCGCCGGGGCGGATTAGGATCTGCATGTCACTGTGGTATATATCACTATATCATGTTAGCGGCAAGAAATATTGCTCCGCCAGCTTCATCCAGTAAGCCGCACAGGCGTCACGGTCTGAGCTGGTGGGTTATACGTGCAGTGTTGCACGTGGTTAAATCCCACTGTAAGAATAACTAACATATCGAGGTATTGCAGCGGGCGCGAATCGAATGCCCCCTAGGGCGGCGAAGCTTAGTTTAATGAGCAAGTCACGAATATTGAGCGACATTTTTTGTCAGTGGCATAATTGAGGCGCACGCGGCCCCATAATCCCGGGAAATGCCGTTCGAACGCGGAAAGGAAACCAGCGCAAATTCGCCGCTGAGGTTTTCGACGAGACGCGGGGCGCTCTTGAGCACGATGGCAAACATTCGAATCGTAATCGCCGACGATCACGCGGTTGTTCGAGAAGGCTTGACTTCCGTTTTGCGCGGGCTGGCTCCCGATATTTCGGTGGTTGGCGTGGCGCAGAACTGGACGGAAGCGGTTACGGCGGTTGACGAGCACACGCCCGATCTCGCGCTGCTGGACGTCCGCATGCCGGGAATGCTGGCTGTGGAAGGGGTGGGCACCTTGAGGAGCAGGCACCCGGAGCTGCGAATCGTGCTGATCTCCGCCTTCGAATGCGACGAAGACATTTACGGAGTGGTCCGCGCCGGCGCGGATGGATTCCTGATGAAAACCAGCCCTCGATATGAGATCAATGCCTGCATTCGCACGGTCCTGGAGGGAAAACGATGGCTGCCGCCGGGTCCAGCGGAAAAATTGCTGCGCGGGGCGCAAGGTCCGGAACTAACGCCACGGCAAACCCAAATCCTGCAACTGGTGGCGGGCGGGAAGTCGAACAAGGAAGTGGGTTCGGAGCTGGGCATTACCGAGGGAACGGTGAAAGTGCAACTGAATCAAATTTACCGGAAGTTGGGAGCGACTAATCGCACGGACGCGACGACGAAAGGATTGCAACGCGGGCTAGTGCGCCAGAAAAAGTACGGGGAGTGAGTACGGCAGCAAAACTAGCACCGATGCGTTCCTACGCGCCGACCTGGACAGGTGTCGCTTTCGAGAAACCTGGCGCGGCGATTCTGGCGCGGAGAACTGTTTCGGGCGCGTCCTGACCGATCAAGAAGCGCCGTGGGGATCGAGTAACCGGGCGATCTCCGCGAGCAGTTGGTCGGCCGATGATTTCGCGGCAAAGCCGTCGATGCCGGCCCGCAGCACCTCGTCGCGAATCACGGGCGAATCGTGAATGGTGAAAACCAGCAGCTTTGTGGCAGGCTGTGTTTTCCGGATTTCGGCGGCGGCCTGGATCGCGTTTTTAACCGGCATATTGAGATCGAGGATCACGAGGTCGGGCGCGAAAAGATTCACTTTGTCGATGCATTCCTGACCGTCGGCAGCTTCGCCGAGCACTTCCCAGCCCCCTTTTTCGATCAGAGAACGGATTCTTGCGCGTATTGCATCGTTTGGATCGACTATGAGGACGCGGCGTGACATGCGCGGACCACTCCTCTCCGCGGTGTTGTCGGAGGGGACGGTCCACAGGCACCGGCGATACGACGTGATTGAAAGTGTGCGCCGCTCGTGGCTGCGTGGGCGGCGACGGTGGAAATGTAGCACGAGGCAGCGGTGCAAACAATTCGGAAAGTTCCACGCAAGACGACCGCCCTATTAGGCGGCCGTAATAGTCACATTTCGCCAGAGAAGATCCCGCGACATCCGGCAACTTCATGCCTTCAGACCGGCACTAAAACTTCAGCGGAAGCTGGGCAGAGCGTTGGGCTTTTGAAAGAGGAATGACCGCTTCGAGGATGATTTTTTCGCCGCGCGAGAAAAGGTTTACTTCGCCTCCGAACGCGTGGAGGCGTTCGCGCATACCGCTGATGCCGACGCCC
Source organism: Candidatus Acidiferrales bacterium (assembly GCA_030038275.1). Taxonomy (GTDB): domain Bacteria; phylum Acidobacteriota; class Terriglobia; order Acidiferrales; family UBA7541; genus Palsa-295. Next base: position 105,100 of record JASHPG010000119.1, read on the forward strand.
GCTTTTTCGAACGGCAGACCGCCGGATTCAAGCGATGGAACAGAAGGGGCTTCCGCTTCGTTAACGACGCGGAGGGTGACGATGCCCGAGGAGACCGTCATGTGAACCTCGGCGGAGGCGCTGCGCGAGTGGCGCTGAACATTGATCAGGCCTTCCTGCACCACGCGAAAGACGGCCAGCTCCCAATCGCGGGGCATTCGCGGGAGAGAGTTGGGAAGCTCGGAAACGATCCGCATTCCACTCCGGCGGGAAAAACCCTGAATGAAAACACGCAGCGAGGGAAGAAGACCGAGCGCGTCGATCACCGGAGGATGCAGCAAGTACGAAAGGCTGCGGATTTCCTGAAGACTCTGTCTGCCAAGCGAAACGGCGCGGTCCAATGCGGCGACAGCGGCCGAGTTGAAGACCGCCGACTCCTGCTGGACGGCTTCGAGGTCAAGAAGGAGAACGGAGATGGTTTGCGCGACCGTGTCGTGGAGTTCGCTCGCGAGACGGCGGCGCTCTTCGTCCTGGAGCCTGGTGAGCTTCAGCGATAACGCGCGGAATTGAATCGCGTGGCCCAGCTCGCGCGCGAGAAGGCAGATCGCATCCACAAGAAGAGAGTCTTGGATGAGCGGATCGGTGGAGAAGAAAACGGAGACAGCTCCCACTTCGTTGCCGACGATCACTGGAACGGCAAAAGCGGATTTGAGGTTCAGGCCGCGAGTTTCGGGCGTCTGAAATTGGGGAGCGGAGCGCAGGTCGGGAATCATGTGAGGGGCGCGGTCGGCGGCAACGCGGGTGTGAAGTTCGTCGCCAAAATTCAAGCGATTCGGATCGCGCCGGATGACCTCGAATTCCTTGCGGGGCGCGACGTGCCAGGCGTGGGTCAAGAGCGGCAGGCTGGATGCGTCTTCGGCCAGAACGTGAAAATGCGCGACGGGAAGCCGCGCGGCGGAACACACGCGGTGAAGCCAAGATTCGACGTGCCGCTTGAGATCGGGAGACGCGGCGGGCGGCACGGCCGGCAACCGAAGAAGCCTCGAAATCACCGAATGCTGCCCACTCGGACCGGATTCCTCCTGGGCGAGGCGAATCTCCACCAGCGCTAACTGATTGCCGGACTCCGGGAGAGTGTGACCACGAATGAGCGCGGGAATCGTGCGACCGGATTTGTGCACGCACGCGATCTTCTCGGAGGCGACGGGGCTTTCCGTCCAGAGGCCGCTGAAGAAGCGGCGAGCGGCATCCGGATCGGCGAACATGCGCAATACGCCGGACGTTCGTAGCGCTTTTCGCGAGTACCCGAGCGACTTCGAAATTTGCGGATTAACGCCGACGAGACGCCGACCCTGCTCAGCGAGCAGAAGGATGATGTCGCCCGAGACGTACGAAAGTTCGCGAAACAACGGATCCTTCAAAACCGATTTTGAAGAAAGAGCAATACTCTTCACGCGCGAAGGGGAGTTCGGAGCGGCGGGTGAGCTGTGGGAAGGCATATTGTGTGACGGTCTCGGCCGGGGCTGGCTGTTACGCCGATATTCAACGGGCGACCGGCTGTTATGAAAACTGTGTCTGTCGATTGTCCGCGCGATGCAGCAACTAAGCAATAGGTGCGTTCGCGCCGCGTTGAAAATAGCTATGGCTCAATCGTGAAGCAAGCCAACGATGGCGAGCCGCGCGATTCGTAGATCACTACCTGTCAAATGCGATAACGTAATCGCAAGTCAAAAGCTGCTCCGCGCGAGCGACCTTGATTAGAATGCCCGCAAAAAACTCGATTCGTAAATATATCGAACGATATATGACCGAAATTTACAAGATACCGATTGCGATCCCTGCGGCGACGTAGTACAAAATGCGCGCGAGTCCCCACCGTGCAGCCTGAGGCAGCAAGCCGCTGGAACGAATGGCTAACGCGAGGGGAAAGGAAGCGCCGTTGTGCCATGGCGCAGCGGTGTGATAGGTTCGCGAGGTACGAGAATTTCAAACTGGTGAGCGCGGTAGCGCGACACAAATGCTTCTCCGACTTGATTCGCGCCACGGCGGAAAAGCGTGTCGGGCGGTGATGTTGGGTCGAGTTTGGAATTTTGACTGCCCGTGCTACGTTTCAGAGAAATTCAGGCTCACCCCGATACGCACATGTACACGCACTAACCGAGGACCAGAGAGTTACACTCATTCATTGAACATTTCCGGGCGCGAACCTATTGGGAAAGGAGGCCGGATACGAACAACGGTCCGATACGCATCGTGATAGCAGACGATCACACGGTGGTGCGCGAAGGATTGAGCACGATGATTAACCGCGGCACGGATATGTGCGTGGTGGGAGAGGCGGCGGATTGGCCGGACGCAGTCGAGCAGGTTACGTTGCACCGGCCAGACGTCGCGCTGCTTGACGTGCGGATGCCGGGGATGGGCGCCTCGGAAGGAGTGGCGGAAATTCACGAAGAATGCCCGGAAGTGGGAATCGTGATGCTTTCCGCATTCGACGCGGAAGAGGACGTGTACGGAGTGATGCAGGCGGGAGCAAGCGGGTTCATGCTCAAGAGCTGCAGCGGGACGGAATTGCGCGAATGCGTGCGGATCGTCCACAGCGGCGGGACGCTGCTTGCTCCGGGGCCAGCGGCAAAGCTGGCCGAGAGGATCCAGGCGCCAGAGCTGACTGACCGGCAATCCCAGATATTGCAGCTGCTTGCCGAGGGCCGAACGAACAAGGAAATTGGCGGCGCTCTGAAGATCACGGAAGGTACCGTGAAGCTGCATGTGAACCGTATTTTCTACAAGTTAGGCGTCCGAAGCCGGGCAGCTGCAGCAGCCAAGGCGCTCCAGCGAGGATTGGCGAGATTCTCCAAAACGGCGTAACCCTTCTATTTTCTTTGGTATTAGAACCTTCCAGTACCGCCTGCCAATATAACGAGCGGATACAGAACCTCAGGTAAACCGCATAAGTAATCATCAGGTAAAGAGCTAATTGTTTGAAAATGCGGGGTTTTTTACATTGAACGTGGCCGGGGTACCGCTCATCGCCAGTTCCTTCCCCTACCCACGCGCTGAACAGCGGCCCCGGCCAAATTTTTCAAAGCCGTACCTGATCTCGAAATCGAAGTAGCGGAGCGACTGGAACGGAATCAAGGGGCACTGGCGACCTGAGCAGCGCGTCGGTGAAAGATTACCGGGTCGCAAGGTCCTGAGAGAGCCGTTCCGGCTGTTCTCAGCTGGCGCAGATGGTGAGATGTAGGCCGGTAAGGGGAACGAGATGAAATTGCCGGAAACGGGAGTGCTGTTCGTGGGTGAATATCCGGCGCTGAGCGCATCCTTGGCGCGGGTGTTGAATTCGCTCGGATGCGAATGCCGTTACGCGAACTCGTGTGAAGAAGCATTCGCGGCGATTGAGAAGCGAAAATTCCGGGTCGTGCTCAGCAAAACGAAGCTCTCGGATGGTAATCCGCGTGCGTTGATACCGGCCGCGCAGGCGACGTCGGGGTGGCTGTTCCTTTCCTTTCCAGTGGAGGATGGCTGCTGGTGGATACCGGTGCTGGAAAACGGACAGCTCTGCGTCGAGTCCGTGGCCATGCACTCGCGGGAGTTCAGCAAGTCGTTGCTGAAAATCTTGAAGACGATCGTGCCGGCATCGCTCGAAGCGGAAAAAGAAACGGGCGCTCTTCGGATGGATGTACCGAGGCGCGCGGCGTACGCGACAGGAAGTTACTGAACGCGAGAGCGAATCGCGTTCAGCGAAATCAAAATGCAGAACAGACGGAGGAGGATGTGAACTCGCAAGACGAAATGATCATGCGCGCACGCCAAGGAGACCGGGAAGCCTTGGCGCAACTGTACCGGTTGTACCGCGACAACGTATATCGAATCTGTTTACGGATGGTGCGAAACCCCAGCGATGCGGAAGACCTGGTGCAGGAGACATTTCTTCGGGTGATGAACAAGATCCATACCTTCCGGGGCGATTCGCAGTTCACCACGTGGCTCTACCGCGTGACCAAGAACGTGGCGCTGATGCAGCTGCGGAAACCGAAATTCGCCACGCTGGACGTCGATGAAACGCGCGATCGAGACGAGTTTCTGGAAAGCATCAATCGAGCGGGTTCGCAGCAGGACGCGGACGAACAGGCGACGGACGGAGTGCTGCTGGAAGTCGCCATCCAGCAGTTGCCGTCAGGCTATGGCAAAGTGCTGGTGCTTCACGACGTGCTCGGTTACCGGCACACCGAGATCAGCAAGTTGACCGGCATCACGGCGAATAACTCGAAATCGCGCTTGTGCCGTGCGCGGAGAATGCTACGCGGAGTGCTGCAAAGCCCGGCGCCGGTGCTGACGATGCCCCCTCCGAACGCCGCGCCTTCTTACCCGCGAATGGCGGCAAGCGCGTAGAAAAGGCAGAGAAGCGAGCCGGAAACGGCGCGCGCGCATCTGATCCGGGAGGAGCGAGCACGGAGCACGAAAGCACGGGAGGACGCCGTGGAACAGCCATTCGTCAAAGTACTTCTGCTGGGAGAAAACGCGAAAGGATCGTCGTACCTGAGGTGGCAACTGGAAAATCGCGGGTGCCACTGTTGGTTCGCGCACTCAACGAGTGAAGCCGCGGCAATCCATCAGGAACACAAATTCGATCTGATCCTGAGCACGACTCCGCTTACGAAATTCGACCCTCTCCTCGCGATTTTAGGAACCAGCGGCTGCAAAATCTATCATTGCCAACCCGAAGAGGACAGCTGCTGGTGGTTACCACTCTGTCCCAACGGGCAGGGACGCGTTGGGAGCCAGGGGCCCACTGACAGAGCCGGCATGAGGCCGAGCGAGTTTCTCGAGATGCTCGACAAGATGCTGGCGCAGCGGCGCGCGAAGAGCCTGTCCATGCCGCAAAGGCAGTTGCCAGCCAGCACGCCGTCGGAACTGCGAGCGTTTAAGGCGGCGTCGTAAGGCTGTTCGCTTCTGAAGGCGTGAGTTTGTCCAGCTAGAAATCGTCGCGGGATAATCACAGATTACGAAGAGAAACACGGCGCGGCCGCACGGGAGAACTGCGCTCCCGAGCGGCCGGCGATGTATGCGATGGCAGACTAGAGTCAGCTGCTTATTGATTCGCGCTGGTCTGCTGCCATAAGGTACGCTGGACCGTTGCACCTACGAAGAGCGGAACGGAAGGTGAGCCCGCGGTTGGTACAGCGGTCGGGAACCATGGCGGTGCAACGCTGCCTGCGAATCGCTGATCGTATAGCGTGTTTCCAGTGCTTATATTCACTCCGTGCGCTTGATCTTCGCTTCGACCGCCCATGATGGTTAGGGTACCCACGCTATTCCCCGGAGTCTCCATGCCGCTGTCATTGCCGCTGAGCATGGCAATACTGGCGTCAATCGTGAGATTGCCGCCGTTGGAAGATGGTTCCAGGTTGAGGTTGCCCTGCGTGTAGATGCCCAGAACACCGGCATTGGTGTTGGAGACCAGCGTATCGTTTGAGGTCACCGGCTGCGAAACGTAGGTAACATTACCGGTGACGTCGATATCGCTTGTGGCCGTTATGGTAACGCCCGTGGCGTTCTGCACCGTTCCGCTGAGGCCGGTAATCGTCCCGTTGACGTAAACCATGGTGGCTGAGATATTGTCTCCGCCAGGATCCGTCTCATCGGTCATCGGGGCGCCAGTGTTCGGATTGATCTGTGTCGGTACGCCCGTCAACACCAGCGGTGTGCCTGAACCCTGAGTCACGGTAGTGGTATTCGTAGCTGTGTCCACCACGATTGTGGTAGTCGTCGTCGTCGAGTGGTAACCCGACCCTGACGACTGGCTGATCGTGTAGGTCTGCGTTGGGTTACCGCCGGTATCGGTCGTCGCGCTTAAAGCGACCGAAGCGTTCCCGTTAACGTAAAAACCTCCGCCGTATCCGTTGCCACCGAGGCCCGTGTTGCTTCCGTAAGCGAGTGTTTGGGCGCCGGTAGTCGGGTTAGTGACCGTGTACACTGGGAAATAAACTCCAGCCGACGCGGTGGACCCGCTGTATTGTGTACCGCTGTACGTTTGCATGGTGCTCATCAGAGTCGCGCTGGGCGGCTGCTTATCGCCGTTTACACAGGGATTGGCGGTGCAAGCAGCGGCACCCGTACCATTCACAACGGCCTGTTCCTGATTGTAGCTATCTGTTGGGACCGTAACTGGAGGATCGCCAATCGTAAACCCTTCCATAAATTTCGGCTGAGTGAATCCCTTTGGCGCGGTCACGCCACCCTTGGTGCAGCTTCCGTTGATATATCCGACCTGGGATCCAGCCTGACCGATGGAGTTCTCAAACGTATATCCGGGACTGTTATCATTTCCAAAATTCCAGGAACCATTGGTGAAGAAGGGGCCGTACATCGTTCCGGGAACCAGGCCCGCATCGCAGAGAGTATACTGGTCGATGAAGCCGCCGAAGCTTGCAAAACTCGGCAGACCGCCGGAAGCGTTTACTCCGGGAGAGCTGCTGTATTCGATGGTGAACGACTCGGTAAGCTCCTCTTCTTCAGATTGAGCGGATTGGCCCTGGACCGTAATCGTGTAGGGATAATAAAAGGTCCAGGAGTAGTCGCCGTCGGTCGCCCAGTTCGTGTCGCTGGTGTTCGGTCCCACGCTATATGTAGCTTGTCCGGGGGTGATGCTTATTAACTTAAACTGGCTATTCCAGGAACCGTTATCGCCAATCGAATACCAGGAAGCCTGAAAGGGAGAATAGGCTGTCGTGATGGCCGACAGGGCGCCGGCTTCCAGTCCACTGGCCGGCATCGCGTTTGTCGCCGGGATCGCCGTGCTGATGGGAAGTGGAGCGGCGCTTAGGGTGGTGGGTGCCGCACTCTTGGCGACGGCATCTTTCATGGCCTCCACGATGATGTTAATGCCGGAGTCGGCAGCGTAAAACGAACCGCGATAATTCCGGTAATAGCCATTAATCATCGTGTCCGACGACGTGAGGAAGATCACCGCCAGGCTCGCCGCACCGAGCAGAGCGAGGAGACCGAGAGTGATCAGCAAAGCTACGCCGCGCTCTCTCGCAGTACGGACCGTCGCTCGGCGACCGTTGCTGTCGTTCGTGCGATTCGCCTGATGTTTTCCGAGTGCGTACACGTGTAGGCTCATGGTTTTCACTCCGGTGCGGTTAGTTCTGAAAATCTCCGATGGTCATGTTGCGCAAATCCACGACGACCGAGGACTGTTGCACGAGGTAAGGGCCGTTATCGAAGCCGTTCGTGAAATGGGCGAGTTCGGGGTCCGTGCTTGGAGCTGTGCGAGCGACTAAGGAAACACGAACGGCGCGGACCAGGCTGAAGTCGTAGGGATCATTCTCGTCCTGCGGCTGCAATGGCACGTCATTACAATTCACGGTTGAAGCGGACGGGATCGCTGCGTTGCAGTACTGGTCCGAATTATAAAAGTAATTGGCGATATCGGGCTGGTCCGATGCTTCATTGCTCCAAAGCGCGGCACCGACCTTAAAACCGATGATCTGGTCGGCCAAGACCGCGCAGCCGCTGGAAGTGCAACGCTGAAGCTGGGTGTCGGCCGAATTCGAAGGATTCTGGACAACGCTGTATGTGATCGCGGAAGAAGAGCCGCCGACATCGACCAAATACGTGTTGCCGGTAAAACTGTGCTGAAGGCCGTTAATGAAGTTGTAGCCATCCGGTGATAAGGCGTTGTAGATAATTCCCTGCGGGTCCGAGCATGAAGATCCAGGACAGCCAGTGGGCGCTCCATTAGAACCGGTCGCCGCATATGTGAAATCGAGATTGCTTCCATTTGGGGTGGGCGCTGCCGCGATCTGGACGGCGCCAATGCAATAATTGAGCGTGATACCCGCGTCGCAACTGAGGGGCAGACCGCTCGGCATCTGGATCAAGAGTAATTCGTCACCAGCATGGAAGCAGCTCGCATCCGTTGCCGGCGCCGTTCCCGATGGATCGTTACCGACAATCGTGCTACCCGAACTGACATCGACGGCGGTTTCGAGCTCTAGAACCGGCGGTTGCCCGGTCGTCGTGGCGGCGCAGCCGTTGCTTTGAGATCCGAAGATGGTCAGCGAATCGAAGCAGGCGCTGGGAACCGGATAGGCATAGGTGCCTCCTGCCGCTGTGCAGGCCGCCGCAGTACCTCCCTCCGAGGGAGGAATATTGTTCTGAATGACAACGCCAGTGGAAAACGTTAGGTTCTGATTTGGGACTGTACCTAGCAGGTTCTCTCCAGCCCCAGAAAGATCGATCTGCAACTGGCCCGCGGCGTTGCGAAGCGCGAGGTTCACGCCAGACAAGTTCTCCTGGTGCGTAATCATTGCCATGTGCTGATCGAACACGGAAAAAGCCGTGCCAGCCACGATCAAGAAAACGAGCATGGCGACCATCAGTTCGATCAGCGTGAAACCACGCGATCCGCGCTGAACCGGCGAGTCCAGCCGTCGCACCGAAGGCGCGTCGGTTTTGCTGATCACCGCTACGATCACTTTCCTCATGGCCTCACCATACTCATCTGAAAAGTGACGGGTTGGCTGCTGGAGGTTGAGTCGTCAAGCGTTACCAGCACGGTGATGCGGCGAGTATCCGAAGCGGTGGTTGTGCCGCCGCCCAGCGCGCTGATTGTAGGATCCTGGGTGATTTCCCAGCGGCGCGTGAACGTGATTCCGCCGGTGGGCGTCGCTACATCGCAAGCAGTGGGCGTGCCGACGCAACCGGAGCTTGTATGCACGATCGTGGTTACTTGCGGGGTACCATTCACAGATTGCGTCTGGGTCTCGTAGTCAGCCCCGGCTGATTCCGAAACCACCACCTGATCGCAGTACTCGGCTGCAGTGCCTGTGCCACAATCAGGGTCGGTACTGAGGCTGCCACCCGGCCAAATGTTCGGATCGGTGGGTGCCGTACTCATGGCCGTGCTCGTTGCGCCCGACGTGTCCCCTGATGGCCATTTGTTTAGGCTGTCGAGTTTCTCGGAAGCCAGAATGCTGGCCTCGCTCATGTACCTGGCGCGCGTGCCAGCCTGAAGCGTGCTGCCGATCAGAGCGGCTATGCTCAGAAGTCCAATCGCCAGCACCGCGATCGAAACCAGGACCTCGATCAGTGTGAACCCGAGCTGCTGGTGCTTTTTTCCGCCGATACGTTTAATGGATGATTGTAGAGGTGACATTTCCCACACCCGATACTGCGAGATCTATTTGCCGGCCGTTGTACGTAAAGATGAGGGATGCCGGCTGATTCCCCGGACACGCGCCGCCGGCTCCGTAAACTATTCCGTTAGGGCATAGCGTGTAGGTGAACGGCGAACTCGCACTCCCGCTTCCGGAAATCGTGACGTAGGGGGACAACTGCACTGCATTGTAGACAACCGGGTTCGCGCCGGTTTTGGTTACAACGTACGTGTTTGCGGGTGTCGTGAGCGCAAATGTGTAAATCTGGCTGTTCTGGATAGCCTGGTAGCGGGCGCTAGCGAGCGCACCGGTAAACTGACTCACTGCGGAGTTGATCCTCATGTTGGTCATCGCGCTGCTCAACACCGGGATAGCGACTGCGGCAAGGGTTATGCCGACGGCGATGACGATCAGCATTTCGAGGAGGGTGAAGCCCGCTCGGGCGCGCGAAGATTGCGCCTCGCCAGCGCAGCTTTTTTCCGCTTTCTGTCGCCTCAAGCGATTCTCCTCGACTCGGACCTTACGTTCTGAGATTGAGCTAGTTGCTACGCTCGCGACATGATGCATCCGTACTATCGTTTGAAAGCTGCGCTCGGATTAACACTTACGACCGCCGCTTTCGAGCTGCCATAAGCGCACGTCACGCCCCAAAACAATCCATCGCCTAAGTGCTTGGGCAGTCAGTTACTTATGGGCAAGCGAAAGGCGTGTCCTTCTGGAGCGGACGCTATCGTGGGGTGAAAACGTAACCGGATCGGGGTTCGATTACACAAATTCGATTGTCCATTCGATTGTCTGGGCACGGGATGCAAACCGCGACAGTTGAGCGCGCCGCGAGGCCGACACTTCACTGGCAACCCCGATATAGCGTTGAAGAAAAGCAGAATTGCAATTCAGCGCAGAGCACGGTATTTTCCCAGCGGGTGAGGCGCCGAGTTGTTGTGAGCGAATCGCGCCTGGATGGGAATGACGGTGGAGGAGCCATATGGGCAAGATTAGAACGACAACGATCTTGTGCGCGGGCCTGGCGATTGCGCTGGCAAGCGGCGCCGCGCACGCGCAGCAGAAAAAGCTAGTAAATGATGCCGCGCTGCGAAATGCGGCCGAAAATGGCAGCGAGTGGCTGACCTACGGGCACGATTACGGCGACACGCATTATAGTCCGCTGAAACAGATCGATACGAAAAACGCGGGGCGGCTGGGGCTCGCCTGGTATTTTCAGACGGATTCGGACCAGGGGACGGAAGAAGCAAATCCAGTGGTCGCGAACGGAACGATGTACGTGACGACCGCGTGGGACTTGCTATACGCTCTCTATGCGCGCACTGGAAAATTGAAATGGAGCTGGGATCCGAAAATCGGCCACATGAATTTTCCACGCGGATCAGCGAACAATCCCGATCGCGTGCGAACCGGGCCAAGCCTGTGCTGCGGGCCGGGCAATCGCGGAGTAGCCGTCTATGAGGGCAAAGTCTATATCGGCACACTGGACGCGCGGCTGGTCGCCTTGGACGCCGAGACTGGCAAAGTTCTCTGGGACGTCCATACCGCGGACCCGAACTCCGATTACAGCATCACGGGCGCGCCGAGAGTGATTCGCGGAAACGTGGTGATCGGGAACGGCGGCGGCGAATACAACGTTCGAGGATACGTATCCGCTTACAATCCCGAGACCGGGAAACTGGTGTGGCGCTTCTACACCGTTCCGGGCGAACCCGCAAATCCGATGGAAGACAAAGCCATGGCCATGGCCGCGAAGACCTGGACGGGCACCTTGCACGACCACGTTGGAGGCGGTAATCCATGGAACGCGATCTCGTATGATCCGAAGCTTGATTTGATCTATATCGGCACGGGACAAGGCGGTCCGTGGGTGCGGAAATATCGAAGTCCCGGTGGCGGCGACAATCTGTTCATCTGCTCGATCGTGGCGCTGCACGCGGACACTGGAAAATTCGCGTGGTATTTTCAGGAGACGCCCGGAGATGTATGGGACTACGACTCCACGGCAGACATCATGCTCGCCGATCTGAAAATCGACGGCAAACTGCGGCACGTGGCCATGCAATCTCCGAAGAACGGACTGTTCTACGTAATCGACCGCACAAACGGCAAGTTCATTTCCGCAGCGCCACTCGAACACGTTACTTGGGAGACGGGAATCGATCCAAAAACCGGACGCCCGCACGAAAACCCAGCCGCGTTTTACGACCACAAGGACGCCCTAGTGTATCCAGGAGCGGGTGGGGGACACGTCTGGCAAGGAATGTCCTTCAATCCCGCCACGGGGCTCGTCTATGTGCCGGGAATGAACGACAGCCCGTTCACCTATGTGGCCGATCCGAATTATAAGTACAAGCTCGGGGAATACGATTTCGCGATTATTTTCCGCCGGCCCGCGGCGCCACCCCGCCAACAAGCTGCGGGAGAAACGCCTGCGCCACCGCGCATGACACCGTTTCTGGTTGCATGGGACCCGATCACGGAGACGAAGCGTTGGCTGCTTTCAGACATGGGCGGAGGCGGCACGCTGAGCACGGCGGGCGGGCTTGTGTTTGCCGCGTCGGACGTGGGCGATTTTGAAGCGCTCGATGCAAAAGATGGCAATAGTCTATGGAAGGTGAAGCTCACGCCTGGGTTCGGCAATCCGATCACGTACTCAATCGACGGGCGACAGTACGTTTCGGTGCTTTGTGGGCGAACGGGGAAGAGCAGGCTGTACACGTTTGCAGTGGACGCAAACACGCCGATGCCGGGATCGCCGTTCAGCGGGCATTAGAGCGCGGCATCGCATGGCGCGAGCAGAGTCTCGCGCGCGTGGCAGCTCTACTCGTGGTTGATCATGAAGGTGGCCATCTGCGAAAGAAATTCACGCAGAAAGCCCTCGGCCTCGGCTGGAAGCGCCGCTTCCGAGAATGCTTTGTCCATGAGCGCCATCCATCGATCGCGGGCGGTGCGGTCTATGCAAAAAGGGATGTGGCGCGCACGCAGTCGTGGATGGCCGCGGCGCTCGATGTAGCGCTGTGGCCCGCCGAAACGGCCAACCAGGAAATCACGCAGGCGTTCTTCGGCGTCGGCTAAGTCGTCGCGTGGATACATGTCGCCGAGAATGTCGTCATTTGGCACTTGGCGGTAAAACGCCGCGATAAGGCGTTCGAACCCTTCCTCACCAATTAATTCGTACAAGTTTATTTCATCCATGAGTTGGGCATTCCGATCCCGGCTCGCGCGACAGTGCGGCCAAAGCGACTTCAAATTCCGCATCTTGCTGATGCAGCACTTTGGCCTAACGTAGAATTGCTGCCAGTCGCCAAGCAATATAGGCAAGCGCTACTGACTCACCCCAGTCGAAGGCTTGAACTCTATCGAGAAATTGCTTCTGGCGCGACGCTTCGATTTCCCAGTT
>JASHPG010000120.1 GCA_030038275.1 Candidatus Acidiferrales bacterium
GCGAGCGCTCTTCGTGTAGAGCTGGACTTCACGCGCAGGCGATCTCGGCGCCCACGCTGCCTCCATCACTGTCGCGCACCATCACCGTTTCCGGTTGTCGAGAAGTTTGGCGATAGATTGCTTTTGACCCGGCGAAAAGGCGTTAGCGGCCAGCGGTGGACAATGTGGCACCGGTGATTTTCACCGTTTCGTTGGCGTGGTTGGTACCCGGATAGCTGAAGAAGAGATTGTAGCCGGGCGAGCCGCCGGCGACGAAGATGTGGAAGTCATCGGGGCTTTGCACGACCGGAACGCGGCCGCCGGGCTTGAGCGCGTCCAAGAAAATCCGCGCGCGACCGGGACGAATCCGGCCATCGGCAACCGATGCACGTACAAAATCTTCTTCACTGCCCTGGCCGAAAAGGACATCTTTCGGCAGATTCTCGTACGGCACGCGCGTTTGCTCGTAGAGATATTCCTGCAAGCTTCGACGCGTGTAGCTGTTGCTCGCAAGATCGTCCGCACAATCGGGAATCAAAACGAGAAGGTAGGTTTGCGCGTGCGGCCAGCGCACGTTTCCGCCCCTAATACGCTCGACGATTTGATCGATCACACCCTGACCAGTCCACGGCGTCACGGCACCGCCGCCATAGGTCATCGGAGTCCAGGAGGTGGCGACGGTGACGGTGCTGTCGCCCTCTTTGAAGCCGCGGCTCACATTGTACGGTTCCCACGGGCTTCGCACCGTATCTTCGGCAAAGGTGTAGAACGTGTAGGCCGCAATGCGCCCGGTGAGCGCCATGTCGTTTACTTGCGGCCACGTCTGTCCCAGATTGAGCAGCGCGAGCCGCAGCGCGCGGCCGACGGTGCTATTCGCGCGCCAGCCGTGGCCGAGCATGCCGATGCCTGAATTGAAGTTCAATTCTTCCGCGATGGGGCCATCGATCACGACGACCGGCGTGAATGAACCGGTGGACGCCTGCACGTGCGTAAGGTCGTAGGTCTGCCGCGTGAAGCCCTCCATCGCGGCCAGGATTACCGGGAAATATTCCGGCTTGGCGCCAGCCATCACGGCGTTGATAGCGATCTTCTCGACGGTAGCAATTCCGTTTTTCGGCGCTACTTGTCCAAGCACGTCTTGCGGCAAGCGCGTGGTGCCCGCAAGCATGGCCTTCACCAACTCCGGCGTGGGCGGAACGATCGGCAGCGCATCGGACCAATGGCTTTCGAGGAACAGCGCGTTGAGCTTTTCCTGTGCATCGAGGAAATCGTCGCCCGAAACTTGAATGTTCGCTTCCTGGCTTGCGCTATGCGCCTGCGGTGGATGCGCTTCGTCGATGGTCAACGGGCGAGTAGCGTGGCCGACAATCTCCGCGAACTGCGCGGCGACGATGGGGCGCAATTCATCGAGAGTTGCGCGCGCGCGATAGTATTTATCCGCGAGCAGAGCAACAAAGCGCAATCCGGGCATGCCGCGGTCTCGCGACGCGGATTCCGCGTCATGCACGAATTCGTCGGCAGTGATGTAAACGCCGGGCATTCCCGATTTTTCGATTTCGATCGCGTCGTGGGAACCCCACCACGTGCAGCTCCCTCAATCGCCTACACCGAAAACGAAGAGATCCCCTTGCTGCTTCACCGCGGGATACCAGTCAGGCAAGGCGGTGATCGTCTGCGCGGCGGGCTTGGGATACATCACGATGGTGGCGGACGGATATTCCTGCTTCAGCATTTCGCCGAGCACTTCGAGGAAGTTGCTCGCGCCGTACTTTCCATTGTCGATCAGCACGATTTTCTTGCCCGCCAGGCCGGCGGGACGTGGATTGATGCCAATCGTCGGCGGCGGGGGAATTTCCCCGCGCGGGTTCATCACTTCCAGCGTGACTTGCTCGGTGGTCCTTGCAGTGGACGCGCTCATGATGGGCTAATCCTACATCATTGTTGCCATAACAACAATGTTGCCGAGCCTAGATTGCGAGGCGTTGGCCGAGCCGGGTTTAGCGCAGCGACTCCGTCCAACCAGAAGCATCACCGAACGGTAAACCGGTCATAACCGCGATGATTGCCTGAATCTTTCCATCCTTGATCCTGAAAATTTCATCGACTTCCTCGCTAAAAGGACGCAGCGCCGCGCGTGACTCACGCACCTTGCCGACGGCCGGCACGTTTACGTATTCCACCGTTCCCGGCGTATTAAACATAAACGTGCCCATCACAATTCCATGCGCGCGGTCCACCACTGTATAGCGGCGCGGCGAAATGGGGAAGATGTACTCGAAAAGGCGCGTATCCAACTGTTTCGAGCAGCTCAGCGGCCCGTTTTGGGCGGCTTGCCCGAACGACGACGGGCACGTCTGCGTACCGTTCTCCACGCGAATCACTCCCGGCGCCCACGGAACGATGTTTCCGTTGCTCTTCTCGATGCCATCAAAGTACAGATCCGTTTGCGCGATGAGGTCTTTCGTCGACTCGCGCTCGGCTTCAGGAATCTCGTCATAAAACGACGCGAGTTTCGGCGCCACTTTCGGATTGGTCAGGCCTTCGGGCTGTGTGAAACCCGTCGGCGTCTCCTTGCGTGTATCCAGCACTTCGATCTCGTCCACTTTGCCGTTCACCACACGTAGCCTCGCGCAGAAAAGACCCGGCATTCCCGCCTCGAAGGTTTCCCCAACGAAACCAACCTCGCCATCCTCTGGATCGTCGATATAAAGCTTGTAGCTGCCCCAGCCGGTCAACGTACCCCAAAGCCCATCGCCGATTTTCAGAACCTGCCCATTTTCTGTATAACGAACTCGATCGGCCATAGGCAGCAGCGCCGGATCGTGAGCGATCAGCGCCGCGCGAAAGTGGTCCACTATTTGGTCCAGGCATTTGGCGTCGCATTTCGAGGCGGCGTCCGCTTCCAGCGGCTGCGGCTTGGGCTCCGACAGAGCAAAACCATCGGGTCCCCATCCCGAGCGGATGCCATACGGCTCCTCGGTAAGCACCGCTTGAATCTGACGGATCTTGCGGTTTTCGATTTTGAACAGCTCGCCGATCTCCCAGGTGAACGGATGGCGGATCGTGGTGGGAAATGTCTCGCCATTGGTGAGCGTAATCGTCTTAAGCCGGCCCGCGTGATTGAAAAACGCGAATGCAAACGCCAATCCGCGCTCGGGATCGACGATTACGAACCGCCGGTCGCTGATACTGGTGTCGATCTTGAAATAACCGGTTTTGAACTGGGCCACGCAGCCGAGCTTCATCACCGCAAGTCCCGGATTATAGACGGGCGAGTTGGCGGCTTCCGGATTATTCGTGGTTTGCGTCGCGTTTTCGATGCGATTGCAATCCGGCGCGAAAGGATAATCGCCTTTCCCCGTGTTCTGCTGCAGGCCGGAAAAATACATGTTCGCAATCTTCACCAGCTCCGCGCGGCTTTCGCGGTCGGCCGGCGGCACGTCCTGAGTGAACAACGGATTGGGCTGCATCGCGTCCAGCTTTTTGGCCGCGCCTTCATCGCGTACTACGAAATCTTCTACTTCTGCGATTCTTCCGCCCGTTACCTTCAGCCGCAGACAGAAGATTACCGGGTAGCCCCACTCCTTCATCGTACCGATGTAGCCTGCTTCGCCGCGGTCCACGTCGTCAAAGTGCAGTTTGAAATTGCCGATCCCGTTGAACGTGCCCCATGTGCCCTGGCCAATTTTCAGTACCGCAGTCTGTTCGGTGAACTTCACATCGGGCGTGAACGCGACGTCGGACAGCCTATGCGCGACGAGCGCGGCGAGGTAGCCGTTGAGGGTTCGGTCCAGGCATGCGCGCCCGCAGATTTCGTGCTCTGCTTGCGACGCGGCTTGCGTCAGGCCCTTCGTTGCTGCGGCGCTTCGAGGTGCTGCTGCCAGACTCGACACAATCGCAAACACTGCCGCTGCAACGGCCAATCGAAATCTCGCGAAGTCGCGCATTATTCAGGTCTCCTAGATACGGTATCGCGTACACGAAGCGGACCGCAATTCTACGCCGATCGCGGATATTTGCTACAGAAGACTGAACGCAAATGCCCGGGCGGCATTGTCCGGCGCGCTACAACTCAAGGCAAACCCAGGCTGCCGTACGAGCGCGGATACGCCAGAATTCCCCATGGCGTCTGAAAACCGGTAAGGATTTTCTGCGTCTGATAGGTCTTCGCGTCGATGACGTACACATTGTCGGAACGCCCGCAGGCGATCAGCAACCGTGAATTATCGGGCGTGAAGGTGAAATGCCAGCAACGCTTACCGATGGGAGTTTCGCCGAGTTGCTTGAGGGTGTCGGCATCGAATACTTGCAACTTTTGCGCGGCCGCGGCAGCGACGAAAATCCGCTTGCCGGTTGAGTCGAAAGCAACGCCGTAGGGCTTCGCGTCCGTTTGAATCCAGCGCAGCACTTTGAAATTCGGGTCGAGCATCACCAGCGTGCCCGAACCTTCCATAGTGACGGCGTAGCCGGTTCCGAGCGGCGAACGCTTCACTCCGCGTGGCCGACGACCGATCTTCGAGAGATCGATGAGTTCGGACAGCTTTCCGGTGGCCACATCGTAAATTCCCAGGGAATTTTGATCCTCGTTGGCGACGATCAATTTCGAACCGTCGGCTGAAAATTCCAGTCCCTCGGTGGAAAGCCCCGCAGTGAAATCTTTTATGCGCGCCCAATTGCTAGTTTTGAAGGATACGATTTGAGATGGCGGCCCCTGCTCTTCCTCCTCCACCTGGCCCGGTGTAGGCGGACCTCCGGAGGAACCGGGCTCGTAAGATGTGACCATCGCGGTGCCGCTAGGATTGACTTTGACGAATTCGGGGTTATCGCCCACGTGAATGCGCTTCACGAGCCTCATGCGTGCGCCGCGCGTGTCGAAAACCGTGGCGTCGGCCGTATCTTTATTCGCGGTGAAGAGATATTTGCCGTCAAACGTGAGGCCGAGCCCGCGCGGCGCGACGTTCTCGGGGTGCACGCGTTTCACTACTTCGAGGGTAGAAAGATCGATGATCGCGATGCCATCGTCCTCTTCCGTTACGTAAGCAACATTGGAGGGGGTCTTGCGGATTTCGTACTGCCATGCAGACACAGCGGCAGCAGCCAGAATGAGCGCTAAGATGAGCAACTTCCAGCCCAGTTTCATCAATGAGCCTTTCAACAGGAATAAGTTCGCATGCGACGCTGCGCCGCATACATTGCGCAAAACTCACGCGCGCAACAGGTTACCTCAATTCCGGAGGTGCGAGGACGCTAAGTTGGGCGGGGCATTTGGAACAGACGTGGAATTCTAGCGCCGCGCTCCGTCGAGATACGATGGCAATTCGGTTAAGCTATCGAGCAGCAGATCAGGCGGATTTGCGCGAAAACCCTCCGGCCCAAGTCCGTATCGGACGCCGCAACACCACGTGCCGGCATTTCGCGCAGTGCGTACGTCCACTGCGGAATCTCCCACCAGTATTGCTTCGTCCGGCGAGGCTTGAAAATCCCGCAGCACGGCATGCGCGCCTTCGGGGTCGGGTTTTTTCGTGGCAAAGCTGTTTCCACCGTAAACTACGCGAAAATAACGCGCCAGGTCGAGACCATCGAGAATGGCCTGGCTAAATTTCACAGGCTTGTTCGTCAGGACGGCCATCGGGCGGTCGCTTAGCATTTCCAGGCCTTCACGCACGCCGGGATACGCCACGGTGTTATCCAGCATGTGTTCTCGATAATACGCGAGGAAAAATTCGAGTCCGCGCTGCGACTCCTCCTCGGTTGCTCCCTCTCCTAGCGCGCGCTGCACCAGCACCGCCGCGCCGCTCCCAACTAATTTATAAATCGCTTCGTGCGGCAGCTCAGGCCGTCCCATATGGCTGAGAGCAGCGTTAAGAGAAAGCACCAGGTCGAGCCGCGAATCGATCAGAGTTCCGTCCAGATCGAACATCAGCACGCGCACACCGACGAACTTGCCGTGAAGGCCGCGCGCGCGCGGAAGGTTTGGTGAGTTCAATATGGGCCGCTCTCTCTGATGAGCTTTTCATTCTAGGCGCACAGATTCGCAATGTCACCAGTTCGGTGCTCTCAGTAATTTTTACCGCTTGCGTGGCGAGCAACAGAATTCACGCCTACCGCACGAAGAGGTCACAAGTCCCGAACGCGATCGAGCCCTTAACTGAAAGCATGCGGCAGCCGGGGGATGAAAGAGAAGGCTCCCGTTTGTGTCCAGCTAGGAGCCGGACTGCGTGATACCTGTCGCGCTAACGGCGGTGGCTGCACGAGGCGCAAGAACTGTCGAGATTTGCGTGACCGTCGCGGGGGTTCGCGCGCGAACCCCTTCCAGCCAAATGTCGCGCCAATAGAGGTGCGCCATCCGTGGACAAAAGCGGTGCAGGTCGCCCCGGCAAATAGCCCCCTCCAGAATCAGGCAGCCTCCGGCGAGGCGGACCATTCGGCCCGTGTGCTCGTCTATGATCTTGTGGATCCTGCGCACAACGCGAAAGCGCCGCCCACACATTTCTTTCATCTCCGGGGTGAACGATAACCCGCGGTTCCTGCCCCTCTGGTCGAGCGTCGCTTCGATCTGTTCCATCGAGCGTATTTCGACTGTATCTCCAGGGCCAAATTCGGGACTAGAAAACGGTGTCCGCATCACGGGCAACATCTTCATGTTCTGCTTGGCGGAAAAAACGAAGCGCAGCTTTCGCGCCGATCCCGCAAGCAAGCCGCGAAGCATCTCGGGGAGTTTGACGTTGCCCGATTTCACATCGCGAACGTATTGCCGCACGTCCCACGGCGGCAGCGGTTTTCCAAATTCTGGTATTGCTGTCGCCTGGCAGTGGAACTTTTCGACGGAGCCACCAGCGATAGCGGTTTGAGTGGTGTTCCGCAATAAGTCGTCGACGGAATTCCACGGGCCAAATAAAACTCCGGGTGCTTTTCCGTTTCCGCTATCGCGAACCGCAAAGTTCGCCCTGCCTTGATGCACCGGCTTGAGCCATTCTTCCTTCCAATACAGCAAACAACTGGCTTCGCAGCCTCCGTGAGCGGACCCGTCGCACCGGACGTCATCCAGGTGGACCGCGTTTTGCACCTGCCGGACAGTGCCGTCACTCGGAGTGCAGGCTTTATTCGCGCGCTTAATTACCGTGAATCGCTGCCCGCAGAAGCGCAGCATCTCGGGCATGAACGGCAGCCGGTCCAAGGCGCCGCGCTCGTCAAGAGTAAGCAAAATCTCCTCTGCGCTGCGGACTTGCACCAGATCGCCTACGCGAAGGCTCGGAGCTATACCCTTGTGCTGATTTTCCGCCATGAATGGGCTGGGTGCCCCGTCGGCCATAACCACATCTCGCTTCTCGCGCCACCGTCGCGATTCGTAACGTGGATTCTGCGGATCGTCAATCGAGCAAAAGCCTTCAAGTCGGCATTGCGGAGGTTAGTCACGCTCTAACCAACGCTTCATTTACTCTCACGAACACTCATCTGCCGCGAAATCCCAAGCTCCAATCGAAGATAGATAATATTGACTCTCAAAGTCGGCTTGCTGATCCGGGAGACGATAATTGAGCCGTGTTTGGGACGAGCTTAGACAAGCTGAACGAGGCAGAACCGGTGCCGCCGATTCGGAGTCGAAAACCGGCGATTCGGCAACTAACCGCGAGCGCCGCGGAAAGCTCCGCCATTCGCATCGAGTTCCTCTGCTCATCTACGGCTCCGACGTGGAAAAGCAGCCGTTCCATGAAGAAGCCTTCACCATAGACGCAAACGAGAATGGCTGCCTGATCGCCCTGGAATCCGCTGTTTCGCGCGGCCAGCGTCTTTTCTTGACCAACACCATGAATCAAGCCGAGCAGGAATGCCGGGTCGTACACGTAGGCCGGCGCTCGCGGGGTAAAACTCTGATCGGAGTGGCATTTGCGCGGCCTGCGCCCAATTTTTGGCGGCCCTCATAAGTCGTCCATCGAGATTCGCTCCGCCACTTGTCCCGTCAAACTCCTGCGCGACATGCCGTCCGAAACCCTGGCCACCGAACTATCCGCCGCGCTGGTGATCAGATTTGGATGAGTCTCTTCAGTGCGCCATCGTCCACCGACGACGCGGCTTCCCGCGAGCGGCGCCCATACACGGTAGGTGGAAAAAACGCCGCATGGCCGGAAGCCCGACGCCAAAATCGCTCGGCGCGACGGAATGTTTTCAGCGTGAGTATCGATGAAAATTTTAGAAGATGAGGTGTCTTGGGAAAGTGATGTCGTGAAACGCGCCAGCAGTTGCTTGTAAATACCCCTTCCCCTGAAGCGTGCCTGCGTGTGACAGCTGAAGATCCAATACCCTCCGAGGGCGCCCGTCCAGCGCGGCAGGTGCGTGGGGCCCGGGCCTCGTGGATTGCTACACCAGCCATACGCGAGCCAGCGGCCATTACGTATCAGAATTAGACCGTTGTATCGCGCGTCCAGAAATTGCCTAAACCTACGCTCGCGCTCCGGATCGCCTCGGAACGCGGATTCGACTAACTCGGAATCGGCAATTCGCCAGCCCTCGTCCCATTCGGAATCCGAGCCGGGGCGGTCGCCCAGGCGCGCGTATTCGTAGACAAGCGTTTTCGCAATTAGCTTGAATCCCATCTTAAGTGCTTCGTTACAGGAGGGCAGTTTAGTCCGCCCCAACTCGGCGACTCCCACCCTCACACCTGCGCGGCTCGTGGCAGCGGGGGTCGAGCACAACATAGCCGCCGAGAGTCGCGCCCCATCGTGCCGCCGGATTGCGGAGCGGCCAATCGAGGATTGCCCCTCTTTCGCGGTAAGCGTTCCTCCCGCGCGCGGTGGGTGATCGGTCCTACAGCGCATCTGGCCAAGGTTTAGGGCATGTGGCGGCCATTCAGAGCCGAAGATGCGTCCGACGCGTAGTAGGCTGGTTTGAATTTTCGCTTTGTATCGGGGTCCCCAAAACGCTTCGCGTTTTGGGGCGGTATCGTGACACAAGCAGTCAAAATTCAAACCAGCCCACTACCGTCCGACGACTCACCTTTGGCGCCATGGACTCCGCTGTTACAATGTTGCGTTTATGCACTGATCCTTTCATCGCGACCCTGCACCCAGGGCCGAACTTCGAGGCTCCGATGACTGAAATCCAACCGTTTCGCGCATTTCGCTTTGATCCCAAGCGCGTCGCGTTGCAAAACGTTCTGACGCAACCCTACGATAAGATCACCCCAGCGATGCAGGAGCGTTATTACGCCGCCAGCCCGTACAACCTGATCGCGGTTGAAAAGGGCCGCCTTTCTCCGGACGATTCGCCGGAAAACAGCGTGTACACGCGAGCCGCAGCCAAGCTTCGCGAGTGGATCGAGCAGAACATCCTGGTGCAGGATTCGGAGCCGTCGATCTACATCTACTCCCAGGAATTCCTCGTTCCAGGCACAAAGGACCGCCGCACGCGCATCGGCTTTATCGCTCTGGTCCGGCTGCAGGACTACACCGATGGCGTCGTTTTCCGCCACGAGCGCACGCTTTCCGCTCCGAAAGCCGATCGCATCGAATTGTTGCGCCAAATGCGAGCGCAAACCGGCCAGCTTTTTCTGCTTTACGATGATTCTTCTATGCGGATCGACCGCTCACTCGAAGAAGCTTTCCGCGCGGCGAAGCCGCTCGAAATGACCGACGAGTACGGCGTGGTCCATCGCCTCTGGCCCATTTCCGACCCTGCCTTCATCGAGCGCATTCGCGCTGCCATGACTCCGCAAAGGCTCATCATCGCCGATGGCCATCATCGCTACGAAACGGCGCTGTACCTTCGCAATGAATTTCGCGAGTGTGCCGGAAAGATCGATCCGCTCGCCACGTCCGAATTCGCTATGGCGACATTCGTCAACACGCATTCCGCTGGCCTGGTAATTCTGCCGACGCATCGCCTGGTGGCGAATCTCGCAAACTTCAATTTCGAGAGCTTCCATAAGGAGTTGCAGCCGTATTTCGATTGGTATTCGTATCCGTTTGAAAACGACGAGGCTCGCGACGCCGTCCACGCCGAATTCGTGAAAGATCTTTTCAGCCATCACGGACGCCGTGCCATTGGCATCTATCCCGCTGCCGCGAAAGGCGCAAAAGCCTTCTACCTTTTCATGCTTCGCCGCGAGGTGGATCTCGAATCGCTGCTGCCCGATCAAACCGAAGCCCAGCGCGGTCTAGACGTGGTCCTGCTGCATCGCCTGATTCTGGAGAAAGGGTTGAGCATCACTGCCGAGGCGGTCGCCACGGAGAAAAACATCACCTACGAGCGGGAATTGGATACCGCTCTCGCTGCCGTCGATAGCGGCAAAGCGCAGATCGCCTTTTTGCTAAATCCCGTGCGCATCGAGCAGGTTTCGAAAATCGCACTGGGTGGCGATGTGCTGCCGCAAAAATCCACGGACTTCTACCCGAAGCTGTTAAGCGGCGTGGCGATCTATCGGCTGGAGGGCCGCGTGGATGCTCCCGCGGCCGAAGCCGCAACCTCCAGGAAATAGTTTAGCCGAGGGCTTGAAGCAGGCGGCTTGCTTTTCCCACAGCGAGCAATCGGGTTCGCGGAACACGCCAGGCCAAAAAACGAAAACGCGGCCGAAAACGTCCGGCCGCGCCTCAGACTTGTATTGACCCCGACTGCTCAGTTTGGCGGCTACTTCCCGAAGCTCTGCACTGCGGCCGCTTCGTTGTCATACGTGTCGAAGACGGTCATTAGCTTTGTAACCTGCAGCACTTCCTTGAACTTCTGTCCGAGGTTAGCGAGCTTCAAGGTAGCGCCCTGCGAACGGGCGCTATGGAATGTCGCCACCAGTGTGCCCAGCCCTGCGCTGTCGATATAGCTGACGTTCGCCAGATTCAGCACGATCTTCTTTTTGCCAGCTGCCAACAGGCCCTTCACTCGCTCTCGGAACGAGTTGCTCTCCTCGCCGAGCACGATGCGCCCCTCGAGGTCGATCACGTTCACCCCATTTACTTCCCGGTCGGTCATTCGCAGTGCCACGTTCGCGCCTCCTCAACCTTTCCGATGTACGGTCTCTTGAAATTTCGCCGTCCGGGAATGAACTGTTCCCGTTCGCGCCTCAGTAAAAATCCGAACACGACATGTAGTAGCCGCACGCCGGGCAAATCAGCTTGCAGCTTCGCGACGCCAATCTTGCCGAGCAGCGCGGGCAATAGTTCAAAGCGACTTCATCGGCATCGTCAATCGCCAGATCGGCGCTGGAATCATGAGCTGCGGGCTCAGGCTCCTCGCCAAGCGCTTCTAACTCCGCCACTTTCGGCTCCTAGGACCGTCGTTTATAGCACATCCGGGCACTAGGGCAAAGCAAAGGCGTTGAGGGTGAGCTTTGGTTGGGCTGCTACGGTATTGGCCAGCGGATTGCCCACAGGTTCGAACTGAACTGCTTGCAACTCGCTCTGTGCTCGAACTTTCGCGCTGCCCCGTCCGGCACATGTCGCCGGAATGCAACCGCGATTATGGCGGGAGCGTCCAAACTAGCAGAAGAGAGGCGGCCATGAGAACTCCCGGTCGAGTCGTCTCAATAGCGTTTTTTGCCTTCGTGTTTCTCCTAGTTACTGCGTTGCCCTTGAGCGCGCAAATGCGCATGGTGCCGATGGCCGCGCATCCGGCCGCTTCAATTGCTATACGGGCGATCCGGCCGCTCCCTACGCACGTGCGACCGATCGCACATCCTCAGGTCAACGTTGTGCCTGTTCGCGCGCGCATCAACACGGCTGCGTCTCCCACCGCAGCACCTTTCGTGCCTCCCGAAAACAATAATTTCGATTTCGATAACGGGTATTACGGCGGCTCGGGCAAAACGATTCAGCAATTGCTCGATCCGGTTCCCGGACTTGGCTTCGATTACTCCTACTTGGCAGGCATCGACAAAGATCTCGCCCTGAAAGCCATAATCGATCCCCAAACGGAAGAGCGCCTCGCCGTTGCTGAACAACTGGCCCGCGCCAACGGCGGCTCTGGAGCACCCGGCTATTATCTGCTTGATGGCGGCGAATACATCATGCCTGCAGAAACCGACGCGACCGGGCAGACTCAGCAGCCACAGCAACCGGAGGTGATCGTCCTACAGCAGCCCGCGCAGAAACCGGCTGAAGCGCCCGCCACTGCTGCGCAGCCTCCGCAGCCGATGCCGGATGTAGGGAATTTCACGCTCATACTGCGGAGCGGCAAGAAAATCGAGGCTGTCGCCTTCACTCGCTCAGGAAATCAAGTTGTCTATATAACCGCTGACGGGAACCGTCACACGATCGCGGCAGATCAATTGAACGACGCCGCGACGCAGCAACTCAACGAAGATAGCGGCAAGCAGTTGCGCCTCTAAGCCGCGCTTGCTTCCGGCAACACCTGCCCGTCCGCACGCAGCCACAATATCAAAACGGCACCAAGCGCCGTGAAAAACGCAGCGTAAGCGAATCCTGCCGCGGGGCTTAACGCCGACCACAGCGCGCCCACCACTACGCTCGAAATAACATCGCCTAAGCCATTCGCCGCCAGCACTCCAAATCCCGAGCCTCGATTCACGCGCGGCAGCACGTCCGCAGCCACGGATTTCTCAAGCGACGCCTGAAACCTCCGTGAACTCCCGCGAGCGCGAACACACAGCCAGGGCCGATAACGTGGGCCGCTCGAAAATAAAACCAGCGTATGCGACCGCCGCCAGCATGTATCCCAACGCAAGCAGCCCTCGCTTGCCCAATTTGTCTCCAAGCGCGCCAGCCGGATACGACGCCGCAGAGTTCACCACGTTGGGAAACGTGTACAACGCGATTGCGATTGTCGTCGCCATGCCCGTGCCGAATCGCGGCGTCAGAATCTGAGTCGCGCGCAAAATCAGCAGCGTCGGCGCGAAGTCTCCCACCTCGTGTGTAAATACTCCGGCCAGAAAATACCAAAACGTTTTTGGAAGCTGACGGAGGCTGTCGCGAATGCCCGGCGCATTCTGACCCTTCAGACCGCCTCCCCGCTGGCGCCATGAACGCGAAGCACGTGGCAGCAATGAGACCGGGCAGCAGCGTCCATTGCAGCACGCCGCGCACGCCAAAAATACCAATCAATCCGAGCGCCGAAAGTGGACCCAAAGCGGCCCCAAGTGAGTCCATCGCCTCGGCTTCCACACCCAATCCAGCCGACACCCCGCAAAAGCAAAGCCATCGGCCAACTTTGCGCGAACGAATACGCGAACGTCGTAATCGCCGTTGTCGCGTAGCCAACGATCCCTGTCGGCTTTCTGCGCTCCGGACGATCCGCAATCCAGCCGCCTGTCAGTTTCGCGAAGCTCGATAGCCCGTCTGATACGCCTTCGATGATTCCAAGCGCTACCGCTGGCGCGCCAAGCATCGTCAGAAACGCCGGCAATATGGCCGTGGCGGCCTCAATCCGAAAAGAGACTCGCCAACCCAATACCGGGCACTTCCCGGTTAAGCCAACGTTTCGGTGGAATGGAAGAAGCCGGAGGGTCGCTCATGTCCGTGGTTTCCCATTTTGCGGACGCGCACGTCGCGCGTCAACGGACTTAGCTTTGCCCAAATTACAATGCCGGACTCAACGACTACGGGCCGGAGTAGTATCCCTGGCGAGCCTGGACCGTGAGATCCTTTTTCTTGGCGGTCAGATGGATGGTGTGGTAGCCCGGGTCGTTATCCGGGGGGTTGGGCGTATAGCCGAGGCTGTACTGGTTGCGCAGGCCTTCGGCAGCCACGGAATAAATCTTATCGAGCGGCAGGTTCTTTGAGACTTCAAACATGATGCCGCCAGTCTGCTCGGAAATTTGCAGAAGGATTTTCTTGCCATCGACGCGCGGCTCGCGCGGATACTGATTCCCTCCGCCACCGGGCCATCCTCCGCCGCCGCCCGGCCAGCCGCCAGGCCCTCCACCCATTCCTCCCCAACGACCGTGGCGCCCGTATCCCTGCTGTGGCTCTTGGCCCGCAAAGTAGATCGTATATACAGAGGTATTCGCGCGCTGGGCGGCTTCGATCGCGCCTGTTAGCGATTCCTTGCTGCCGCGATCCACGCCATCGGAGAGAACGAAGATTGCTTTGCGCCCCGACTGTTTTGTCATGACGTCGTTTGAGGCAAGCCAAATCGCGTCGTAGAGATGCGTGCCGCCGCCCGCGCCCCGGCCGCGTCGGCCACCATTGTCGTCGCCAGTTCCTCCGCCGCTACCGCCGTTATCACCGCTGCGATCGAGCTGCGGCGTGTCGAGCAGTTGCAGCGCGGCCTGAAGCTTCGGGCGCGAGGCAGTCAGATCCTGGAGCAGCTCGACTTCGCGGTCGAAATGGATGACGAACGCGACGTCTTTCGCGGTGAGCATATGGTCGAGAAATGTGTAACTGGCCTCGCGTTCGGGGACGATGACGGCGCGCTGGCTTTCGCTGGTATCGACGAGAAGGCCAAGCGTAAGCGGCACGTCAGCCTGCACGACGAAATTCGAGATGGTTTGCGGGCGGCCATCTTCCTCGAGGTTGAAATCATCCTTCGTGAGGTTTGGAACGATTTTGCCGTGCTTGTCGCGCACCACGGCATAGACGGTGACTAGCTTCACGTTGCTGGAGAGTTTCCCGACGGGCGCAGCGGGCTCGTAGTGCAGCTGAGGCTCCGTTGAAGAAGACTGCGGCTGCTGGGCGTGGACGATTCCCAGCACGCACGCTACGCCAGCCAACAGCGCGAAGACCGAAGCTACGCGTGCAATACGACGGCGGCGGGGCGGGATCGAGATCGTCATGGGTTTAGACAAACCGCAAATCGCATATCACGAGATTCGCTCGCGCCGCTGCGGGTTGCCCTGAGCTGTAATGCAGCGGCCACGCCACCGGCTCCCCCTACGAGTACGTATAAAAGCCGCGACCTGATTTCCGTCCAAGCCACCCGGCGGCGACGTATTTGCGCAACAGCGGGCAGGCGCGATACTTCGGATCCCCGAAACCGCGCAGCAGCACGTCGAGGATTTCAACGCACACGTCGAGGCCGATGAAGTCCGCGAGCTGCAAGGGACCCATCGGATGATTCATGCCAAGTTTCATCACGGCATCGACGGCCTCGGGCGTGGCAACGCCCTCCATCACCGCGAAAGCAGCTTCATTGATCAGCGGCATGAGCACCCGGTTCGACACGAATCCCGGAGAATCATTTACCGCAACGGCGGTTTTGCCGAGTTTTTCGCAGAGACCCGTCGTGGCGGCGAACGTCGCGTCGCTCGTGGCAGCGCCGCGGATCACTTCCACAAGCGCCATCATCGGCACGGGATTCATGAAGTGCATGCCGATGAAGCGGTCCGCGCGGCCAGTGTGCGCGGCAAGCTGCGTAATGGAAATGGAAGAAGTATTGGACGCCAGGATTACGCCGGGTCCCACAACGGAGTCCACGTCTTTGAGAATGCGGATTTTCAAATCGAGCTGCTCGGGGACAGCTTCGACCACGAAATCGGCGGCAACGAGCGCGACGTTGTCCGTGACCGGTTGGATCCGCGCGAGAGCGGCCGATTTTTCCGCGGCGGTGATCTTGCTCTTGGCCACTTCGCGATCGAGATTTTTCGAGATGGAATCCAGCGCGCGTTCGAGAAACTTTTTGTCCACGTCGCGCAGCAGCACGCCATAGCCCGAACGCGCGAACGCATGCGCGATCCCGTTGCCCATCGTGCCCGCGC
This sequence comes from Candidatus Acidiferrales bacterium, assembly GCA_030038275.1. Taxonomy (GTDB): domain Bacteria; phylum Acidobacteriota; class Terriglobia; order Acidiferrales; family UBA7541; genus Palsa-295. Next base: position 15,617 of record JASHPG010000120.1, read on the forward strand.
CGAGTACGGCGACCGTTTTTATGGAATCGGCGGACATCGCAGCGAAGATGATAGCGAAGCAGCCGAGTCAAGGAAAGCCCGCCATCGCCCGCGTTTCGCAACCATTCTTATCCGCCGCGCCGGAATCAGATGTGATGAAAGCAAAGGGGGCGCACCTTCCGGGTGAGCGATGGGTGCTCTACAGTGCGCAGGCAAAAAGTCTGACATTGGTGGGCCAGTAGAAGATTGCGCCAATTTTGCGTTAACAGGCTCAGCGCCTTCGCAGACGTTTCTGACGCCTTGTCCCACCGCCCCGCGCCACCCACCAAGCCGCAAATCCCACTGAGCCAGTAAGATACCGCGCCTCACTCCTGCCTCCCGGTCGCGCTCCACGCTCCCTCTCAGTCGAAAAAATCGCGCGATGGTCCAGGTAAATCTCACCTGTCCCTCAACTGTACTCATGACCAGTTCCCGGCCCGCCTCCAATCCGGTACGGTCGGTCTGTGATGCAAGCAGGCGAAATATTCGCCTCTGTAGGAGGGAAAAAATGACAGAAAGACGGGCCCTCAACGCGGCCCTGCAATGGCTCCACGGAAACGAAAATGAAAACGAGCGCGCCGCCGTGCCGTCAACACCGCGCAAAAGCCGCCGCAGCCGGGAACAAAAACCGGCGTTGAGGCACGACCGCAAATGCTGCATCTGCCGCCATCGCGAGCGCGCCGATATCGAAAGCGAATTTCTCCACTGGCGCAGCGCCGAATCCATCGCCAGGGAATATGGAATCGCCCATCATTCCTCGATCTACCGCCATGCCCGCGCCACCGGACTCTTCGCCCAGCGCGCCACGTACGTACGCCTGGCTCTCGGCCCGATCATCGAACAAGCCATGGTCGTTCCCGTCACAGCCGATTCCATCGTCCGCGCCGTCGCCCTCTGCGCCCGCCTCAACGAGGACGGCGAATTGATCAATCCGCCCAAGCACGTCATCTATCACTCGTTCAAAGCCGACGAATCCCGTCCTTTCCCCAAAGCTCATCGTCGTAATCGCTCGCGAAGCGCTGAACTGGAAGGCGCGAGCCAAACAGGGCCAAAGTCTAATAGCGAAAATGCGTCGAGTAGGCCATGACTCAACTCGCTGAAAATTCAGCAACATACGAATTTCTAATAGCGAACCAAACGCCGGCTCGCTTCTGGAGGCGTTCCGCGGCGCAAAAAAACCAGGCGCTAAACCGCTTGCGGGCCGGGCGCGCCGGGCTCCAGCGCGTCGCGAATCACCTGTTGAGCGAGAGCGGCATTGTCCGGATGCACCAGGATCGCCAGCTCGTCAGGCTGAATGGCGAAGATTTGCGCGAATTGGCCGTGGCGCGAAAACTCTTTCGCCGGGATGCCGGCCGCTTCCAGAGCCGCCAGCGCCGCGCTGAAAGCTACGGGATCATCTCCGCGCCAGGCAGCTACCGGAGGCTCGTGATCGGCGGACCGTCCGGGCGCTTTGGCCTTCGCGGGAAGGCTGTCAACGAGACTGACGCCGCAATCGGAGCACATTTTGAATCCAGAGCGATATTCCACACCGCATTTTGGGCAGAACATGAGCATGATTCTAGCGCGGACGCGGGATGGGGCGCGAGTGGCCGCTTATGGTTTTTTCTGATTTCCTTTTTGGTTCGTTTGCGCTGGCCGCTTCGGTCGTCGCGAGTTCTATACCGGCGGCTCTCACGTGCGCTCGATAGCGAGGGCGACGGCATTCCCGCCGCCAAGGCAGAGAGCAGCGATGCCGCGCTTCAGGTTGCGGCGCTGCAATTCGTACAACAGCGTGACCAAAATGCGCGCGCCGGAAGCGCCGATGGGATGCCCGAGCGCAACGGCGCCTCCATTCACGTTAACCTTTTCCGGATCGAGCTTCAGCTCGCGCGTAACCGCGATGGCAGCGACGGCAAATGCCTCGTTCAATTCATACAGATCGACGTCGCGATCGCGATCCCACCCGGTTTTCGCCAGCAGCTTTTCGACGGCTTCAACCGGTGCCATCATCACCCATTTGGGCTCAACGCCGCTGACGGCTTGCGCGACGATGCGCGCCATCGGCTGCTTGCCAAGCCGCGCGGCGGTGCGTTCGCTGGTGACGACCAGCGCCGCGGCGCCGTCATTCGTGCCGGGGGCATTGCCGGCGGTCACCGTGCCGTCTTTTTTGAATGCGGGCTTGAGGCGCGCGAGCGCTTCGAGCGATGTGTCCTCGCGCGGAGATTCGTCCGCCTTGATGACGATCGGCTCGCCTTTCTTCTGAGGGATTTCGATGGGCAGTATCTGGTCACTCACGAAGCAGGATTTGGTGGCGCGCACGGCTTTGCGATGCGAATCGAGCGCGTATTGGTCTTGCTCCGCGCGCGAGATTTTGTACTTCTCGGCAACGAGCTCGGCGGTCATGCCCATGTGAAAGTTTTCGTACGCTTCCCACAGGCCATCAACGATCATCGAGTCGAGAATTTCCTGGTTGCCGAGCCGGTAGCCCGTGCGCGCGCCTTTCAGCAGATAGGGGCAGTTGGACATCGACTCCATGCCGCCGGCGACAACGATTTCCGATTCGCCCAGCGCGACCGCTTGCGCTGCAAGGCCCACGGCTTTCAGTCCCGAGCCGCAAACCTTGTTGATAGTCATCGCGGCCACGCGCGGATGCAGCCCGCCGCCGAGAGCGGCCTGTCGCGCGGGATTTTGTCCCAGCCCGGCCTGCACCACATTGCCCATAATGGCTTCGTCCACTTGCTGCGGGTCAATCCCCGCGCGGCGCACGGATTCGGCAACCACTCTCGCGCCCAACTCGGTAGCGGAAAGCGGCGCAAGGCCTCCGAGGAAGCGCCCGATCGGCGTGCGGGCGGCGCTGAGAATCACCGGCTGTTCAATATTTTGAGGCTGAGGCATGCGGGCCTCCTACGTATGGAGAACTACGAAGGTCAGTATACTTCCGGTGCGATCAAGGCCTCAAACAACAGCCCCGTACTTTTCGCTTTGTATTCGCCTCGACAAAATCTGGTAAGATGGGCGAGCAAACACATGGCAGCGCGAGGAAAAACGGAAGGCACGACGACGCGGACTGCGGACAGGCGTGCCGGGACTCCGCCCGAAGAGATCGCGGCCCAACTGGTCGGCGAGTCCGCAAACGGGCGCACGGCGGCGCAGGCGGCAACGGCGGGCGCAGTCGAGGCGCACGCGATCAAGACGCATGCGGCGACTCCGGAGATAAGCAGCGGGTTCCCTCTGAATGCGGAGCAGCGGGCTGCCGTCGAGCATGGCGAAGGGCCGCTGCTGGTTGTCGCTGGCGCGGGGACGGGCAAGACGCGCGTAATCACGGAGCGCATCCGGCGCCTGCTGGAAGAAAATCCCGATCTCGCGGGCGAAAACATCCTGGGGCTCACGTTCACGGACAAAGCCGCAGGCGAGATGAAGTGGCGCGTGGTGCAAGCCGTGGGCGAGCGCGCCGAAGGCGTGTGGCTGAGCACGTTCCACAAATTCTGCCTGGAAAAAATCCTGCGCGAGGCTGCCGCCGGCGCGCAGGCGCTCGAAGATATCGACCATTGGATCCTGCTGCGGCGGCACGTCGGCGAGCTGGGCTTGCAGCATTTCAAGCGGCTACAGGAACCGGGCGAGTTTCTAAGCGATTTCGTCAAATTTTTCTCGCGCTGTCAGGATGAACTGGTTTCCCCGGACGATTACGACCGTTACGTGGCGAGCCTGCGCGAAAAGCATGAGCGAACGAAAACAGCGCTCGAAGGCGATGCGCTCGCGATCGCCGAAGACAATCTGGCGCGGCAACAGGAATTGGCGCGCGTCTATCGAGCGAGCGAGCGGCTGCTGCGCGAACGCAAGCTGGTCACATTTGGCGCGCAATTGCTGCGAGCCGTGGAGTTGTTGCGCACGGACGCAGCGCTGCTCGAAAAACTGCGCGAGCAATACCGCTACATTCTCGTCGATGAATTTCAGGATACGAATATCGCGCAACTGGAATTACTGTGGCTGCTGGCCGGCGATCCTGGCCGTACGGACGCGCCAAGAAACATTCTGGCCGTTGGCGACCATCATCAAGCGATCTACCGCTTTCGCGGCGCGTCGTTCGGCAGCTTCACGATTTTTCTGAAGCGCTTTTGCGGAGTGCGCGGCTCGGACGCGAACAAATTTCTCGTGTCGCTTTCGCGGAATTACCGCTCCACGCAGCGCATCCTCAACGTAGCGCACGCGGTGATTGAAAACAACGAGCAGTCGCCTCTGCTCCCCTCCGGCAGGCTCGAAACCGAGCACCGCGAGGGCGAACGCGTACGCGTGGCCGAGTTCGCCACAGCGGAGGAAGAAGCGCAATGGGTCGCGTCCGAAATCGACCGCCTGCACGACGCGGGCGCGAAGTGGCGCTCGATGGCTGTGCTCTACCGCAAGCATTCGCACCGGACGCACCTGCTGGAAGCCCTGCGGCGGCGCGCAATCCCGTTCGCGATTAAAGGATTTTCGATCCTTTCGAGCACCCTGGTGCGGGACTTGCTCGCATGGCTGCGCGCGATCGGGCAGCCTTCGGACAATGTGGCGTGCGCGCGAGCGCTGGCTGCGCCGTACTGGGGACTCGAACCGCGCGATCTCGTGCGGCTCACCGAACGCGCTGGAAAGAATCGCCGTGCATTGGCCGACGAAGTGGAATCCGCGCGGAACGAGGCGCCATTCGATAAAGAGGGCGTGAGGCTCGGCGAATTCGTGCAGTTGGCGAATCGACTGCGAATCCTTGCATGCAAATACACCGCGAGCGATCTGCTCGATGAACTGGTCGCGGCGCTTGGCGTCACGCCGCTGGCGTCGGACGCAGACCGCCACTATCTGGAGCGCTTCGTGCAATTCGTTCGCGAATGGGAGAAGAAGAGCGAAGGCAAACAACTGCGCGACCTGCTCGAATATCTCGCGTTTTTCGACGAGGCCGGAGGAGACATCGGTCTCGAAGAAGAACTGGCGGACGACGCCGTGCAACTGATGACCGTCCACGGCGCAAAAGGGCTGGAGTTTCCGCACGTTTTCATCCTGCGGCTTTCGAAAAACGACTTCCCTTCCGGCACGCGCAAGGCGGTGTTCGAATTTCCTCCCGAGCTGATGAAAGAAGAACGGCCCACGGGCGATTTTCAGATTCAGGAAGAGCGGCGGCTTTTCTACGTGGCGCTCACGCGCGCGAAGCAGCATTTGACGCTTTCCACGGTCGTAAACCGGTTCAAGAAGCCTTCGCCATTTCTCGACGACTTCCTGATGAATCCGAAAGTGCAGAAGTCGGACACGATGCAGACCTCGCCGCGAGTGGTTCTGCCGCCGATGGAGGAAGCCGCTGGTCCCGCGCCGGAATCAGCCGCTGCGCCTGGGCTGTTCGATCGGATGCAAACAGAAACGCGCGCGTATTCGCGCGTGGCCTTGTGGGCTAAGGCGTTTCATCCGCCGCGCCCGGAGCCGCTGCAATTGAGCGCTTCCGCCATCGACGCGTACGAGCGTTGCCCGATGAAGTACATGTTCCGCCATCTTTGGAGCATGCGCGGCGGGCCGCACGCGGCGATGACGTTCGGTAACGTGGTGCACACGACGATTAAGGAGTTCGTCGCCGAGCTACGCAAGCGCGGGCGCGTGCCGTTCGAAGAGGTGACGGCTATTTTCGATAGAGAATGGTCTTCGGCGGGATTTCCGGACGATTACCAGGAACAGGAATACCGCAAAGCGGGACGCGACCAACTCGCGGCATTTCACGAAACCTATTCAGCGGCGCCCGCGGAAGTGATGTATCAGGAAAAAGCGTTCGAGCTGCCGCTGGAAAACGAAGTGATCGTCACCGGCCGGATCGATCAAATCAACCGCATAGACCGTGATTCCGTTGAGATCGTCGATTACAAGACGGGCAAGCCACGTGAAGCAAAAAAAGCGAATGACGACTTGCAGTTGAGCATCTACGCCCTGGCGGCGCGCGAAGTGCTGGAACTGGAGCCGAAAAGACTGGTGCTGTACAACCTGATGTCCAACGAAGCGGTAGCCACCACCCGCGACGCCAAATCGCTCGCCAAAGCGAAAGAAAGAATCGGCGCCGTGGCCGACCAGATCCGCGCCGGAGATTTTTCCGCAAAGCCGGGATTCGGCTGCGGGAATTGCGACTATAAACCGCTCTGTCCTGCGCACGAGCAATTGATTCCGATAAGCCCGGCCATCGGCGCGCCTCGCGCCAAAAACTAGACAAAGCGAATCGCGCCCAAAATAAAAGCGGGGCGCCCATTAGACGCCCCGCTCGTTTACTCGGAGGCTTTCCGTTCTAGAAAGCCAGGAGCGGTTCCGCGCATGAACTACAGTGGAACTTTCTCCCTGCGAAAGCGCGCCGGGATTTCAGGACGCGCCGTATCGCTTCGTTCATCTATAAAGGCCGCCGCGAACGAAGTCAAGAACAAAAAATTTTTGGACGCGAGTTTTGCGACGCGCCGAACAAAGCGCCGCGATCATTGCGAGCCGAGCAGTTCGCTATCGTAGTAGAACTGCCGCGATGTAACCGTGAGATCGGGCCGATCGACGCGCACTTCGATGCTGTGATAATCCTTCGCGATCGAAATGTTGTGCGGCGTGAACGTCAGCGTGTATTGGTTGCGCGCCTCCTCGGTCACTTGCGAATACAACCGGTCGAGGTCTCGCTGCTTGCCGGCGTAGTACGTGTCGCCGCCGGTTTGCGTGGCGAACTTATCCAGATTGGAAAGCCCGTGCTGCGTGAATTTCCGCCCGAACGGCAAGGAATGCGTCACGGAAATCGAATACACGGAAATGTCGTTGGAAAGCAAGTAATGCATGGTTTCGTCGAAAGTGTGGACGTTATGCGAGGAGTCAGCTCCGTCGGAAATCACAAAAATTATTTTGCGGCGGTCGCGGCCGCGGCTCTTCAGCATCCCGGCCGAGTCGTAAATGGCGTCCTCGAGCGCGTCATGCTCCACGTAACGCTGCGAGCCATGCAGCGGTATGCCGGTTCCGTCGGGCAAGCCCTTTCCGTTCACCATTGGCCCCGCGGTGGTTGGGTCGGCGATCACCATGTTGGAGTGCGAATCAAGCTGCAGTCGCTGCAGTTGCGTGAACAACTTGTCGTTATTGAACGTAAAGCCGGAGACCGTGCTCGGAAATTGGTCGTAGGTGACCAGCGCGACTTCGTCCATCGGCCCAAAGCCGGCAGAAATCGAGACGAGGCTTTTTTGCACCTGGGAAACCGCGCGGTCGGGAAGATCGTCGTCGATCAACACCACCGCTGAGAGCGGCATCGGGTCGGCGCTGAAATTTTCAATTCGCTGCTGAACGCTGTCCGCGAAGATCTGAAAATCCTCCTGCTGCAATCCCGCGACGAGTTGTCCGTGCCTGTCTTTCACGGTGACGGGAACGATCACGGTGTACGTGCGGGAAACCAGCGGCGGATGCTGAGGCAGCTCCGGCTGCGCCTGCGAGTTCGCTCGCGGAGCGGAAGCATCCTGGGCGATCGCCGGAGCAGAAATTCCCAGCAGAGCGCCCAACGCAAGTGCTGCTATAGTTCGAATCATACGGATCTCTCGCTTCCGTGCGGAACTGGCAAGCCCCGCGCCACTGCGCATTTCAGGCCGGGCAGGGCGCCGCACATCCGGCGGCCACCTGGTTGCATCGTAACAGGCTGGAGCATTCGAAGGAGATTATACAATGCGGTTGCCCAGCATCGCGGCAGGGATCATTACTCTGGCATTGGCCGCCTACCCGGTTCTTTCAAACGTAGCTACACGTGCCGCCGCAAGTCCGCGCCCAGCCGCTCAGGAGGCCGGCCCTGGGCCGATGCTGCCTCCCGGAGCAACGCGGCCGGCGCCCTCACCCGCGCAGCCGCAAAATCCTCAGAACCTGCCGGAAGCGCCGCGCCCGCTGCAGGTTCGCACCAATGTAGTGAACGTGTTCGTCACGGTTCGCGACCATCACAACGCGATCGTGACCGATCTCAACAAGAACGACTTCAAGGTATTTGAAGACGGCGCCGAGCAGAAAGTTGCTTACTTCAACAAAGAGATGGACCTCCCGCTGACGCTCGCGATTTTAATGGATACGAGCGGCAGCATGAGCAACACCTTGGTTGCCGAACAGGATGCCGCATCGCGTTTCGTGCACGAGGTAATTCGCAAGCGCGACGAGGCTCTGGTGATGAGTTTCGACTTGGACGTAAATCTGCTCGCCGATTTCACCGAGGATCCCAACGTTCTGGAAAACGCCATCCGGCGCACACGCATTAACGGGGCTGGTCCGGTGATCACCGCCGGCACGATTCCTCAGAATGGCGTGATTGGAACCGATCTTTACGATGCCATTTACCTGGCGTGCACAAACGAACTCTCAAACCAAGCTGGGCGTAAAGCCATCATCGTACTCACGGACGCCGAAGATAACGGCAGCAAAGAAACGCTCGACGATGCGATTGAAGCCGCCCAGAAAGCCGATGCTGTAATTCA
>JASHPG010000121.1 GCA_030038275.1 Candidatus Acidiferrales bacterium
CCGCTGTTCTCGCTTTCAATTTTCGGAAACGCGTCGCTCAAATCCCCGAGGTCGAAGAATGCCCGGCCTCCCGTGTCCGTGGAAAGCGTCGCGAGCGTGTCGCGCGAATCTTCGCGCTGATCCGTCTGGTGAAATACGGACGCGCCGGAAAACATGGAATTGCCCGTGGAAGCCGTCGCGGTCGCGTCGCCGCCCGGCGGTGTGGCAAACATCCCGCGCGCGTCGATGGAGTAGATCGAAACGTCGGCGCGATTCGCGGCGTCCGTGGCGGCGCGAAGCTCGGCGCGATTTTCCTCGCCTGTCTGCGTGATGCCACCGGTAAATTCGACGAGCGCCTTGCGCCCGGGAATACCCGCCAAAACTTCCGTCAGATTTTCGATGGCTTCGAGTTTTTGGTCGGTGTTGAAGACGTTGAATTCCGTCTCATCCGCGGTGTACGCGGCGCCGGTGTCCTGCTGGACGTCGTATTCCCCGTTTTGCGCGGCGGCATACAGCGGATTCGCAAGCTGCGAAGCCGCGCCCGGCACGAGCGCGGCCACGGCCTTCTCCAGAGTGGCGCGATCGTTGGTGAAATTGGCCAAAATCTGCAAGTTCGTCCCAAAGATAACCACGGCGACCAAATCGGCCGGGCTCATCTGCGACTTCAGGAACTTTTCGGCGGCGTCGTGCGCGCGAAGAATGTCGGCCGTGGCCATCGAAGTCATGTCGAAGAAAAGCACGATCATGCGCCGGTTGTGGATTTCGTTGCTTACCGCTTCCTGTTCCGCCGGGCGCACGTTCGGCCCGAAATTGTCCACGGGCACGACAAGAGGCTGGCTACTTTCAGGTCCAGCCGTTTCCATCTTTTCGATATCGGCGTAGGAAAACGCTGAAATTTTTTCGGGTTTGCCGTCATCCGTGATGGTGAATTGATCCGAGCGCAGGCCCTTTATGGGGCGGCCTTTGCCGTCGGTAACTTCCACGTCGATGCGTACGATCTGCGATTGCGCGCGAAGCACTCCGCTGCTGAGGTGAAGCGACTGCGCGGTCGTGGCGTTCTGCGCCGCGGGCGCCGTGGGTCGCGATGCAGCTTGTTGCGCGGAAAGCTTCGCGCCCGCAGACAAAATCAGCAACGCGATCGCCGCCAGCGACACCACCGACAAACGCCTCTCATGGCCGCTGCCGCTCCGCGGGCCTTCGACATTCCTTTTAGCCGTTTGCTTCTTCATTGCCATATTCCTGCCGCCTGCTTATGCCTTAAAAATTAAATCGCGCCATCAAGTCCATGGTCCGCATCGATCCGGCGCTCGTCACTTGGCCGAAGAACGAACTGCCGAACGTGGTTCCCAGTCCATTAAAGCTCGGCGTGTTCGTCAGGTTCTGCATCTGCCACTGAATATTCAGCATGTGCCGGCGCTCGGGGCCAAACCGGTACGTCTTGGCAATCGACATGTTCCAGCTAAGTGTACACGGGCCTTCGATCGCGCCCCGGCGCTCGTTGCCGTAAGTCGGATTGCCGCTCGCATCGGTGGGCGGCAGGCCGAACGCCGCAACATTGAAAAAGCTCAGAGGCGCGCCTCCGCAAACTCCTACGTTCGGATTTCCCAGTTGCTCCGCGCGCAACGAAAAGTTCGCGCCCGTGCCGTTATCGGAAGCCGTCCCGCCGAGCAGCGCCGTGAATGGCATGCCCGTCTGCCACGTAAAAATATTCATCAGACGCCAATCGCCGAAGAGTTTCTCCGTCCAGCCGTGATTCGCCCATCGGCTTCGCTGCCCAAAGGGCAGTTCGTACATAGAGAAGAGCCGCATCTGATGGCGAATGTCGAACGTGGAAAGCCCGCGCTCGGCCGCCAAATCGCCGTCGATTTGCTCCACCGTGCCCATGCCGCCGCCAATGGAGCTCGCATCGTCCAGCGACTTTCCGTACGTGTAGATGCCTTGCAGCAACAGGCCGTGCGTGAAGCGGTGCATCACCCGCACCTGGAGTGCGTTGTAGATTGAGTTCGCGCCTGATTGGTCGTAAGTGAAGCCGAGCGCATCCGGATCGACGCGGCTGGCTTGAATATCAGCCTCGGAAGTTCCCAGTGGAGCACGGTTCGGCGCCCGCAGCACATCGAGATCCGTTCCTTTCGTGCCCGTGTACGTCAGATCGAGTATCCAGTTCTGCGATAGCGAAGTTTCCGTGCCCATGGTCCAGATCTGCGCGTAGGCGTTCTTGTAGAACGGATCGACCGCCTCGGTATTGGCAATCACGCCGGACCCCTGCAAAGGCAGAAACCCGTTTTCGAGCGTCAGTATCTGCGACGATGAAGTCGTCAGCGTCTGCGCCGTGTTTACAGGCGGCTGATACGCCAGTTCCCTGCCCAGCGAGTCATATCCCGATTCGTTGTAGAAGATCGAATACCCGCCGCGCACCACCGTTCGCGGCTTGATGAACTTCGGCTGCCACGCGAAGCCGAAGCGCGGCGCAAAATTATGATAGTCGCCGTGAATCAGCGCGCGTGGAAACGCGCCGCTGAATTGTCCGGTTCCTCCCGGCAAGACTACCTGAAGACAATGCAACGCCGTGGGATTCGTGTCGTCGCAGGTTGCGCCCGAGGCCGCCAGGCTGGCGATGTCCGGGTTCATGTCCAGATTGACGATATTGTTGAACAGCTCGACGGGCGGCGTGATGGCATCGTATCGAATGCCGTAAAGCAACGTAAAGACCTTATTCACGCGCCAATCGTCCTGCGCGTACGCCGCGAAACCCCAGCTCCGAAAATAGGTGTTCGGATTGCCGAATTGTTCGCTGGTCGTGAACGGATCACCCAGCAAGAAATCAGCGAAGTCGCTGCCCGTTCCAGGCACGGGAGCACCGCTTGCGGTGAGCTCGCTGGTCACTAAGCCAGTGAAAACGAATTGGCCACGGGGATTGGGACTCGAGTCCGTGTTGAATTGCAGGCGGCGAACTTCGCCTCCAAATTGCATCGTGTGGTTCTGATGGACCCAGGTGAGGCCGTCGTCAAAGCGGAGTGTCTGATTGCGAGTCAGAGAAGGAACGGGGTCCTGAATGCCGGAAAAATTCGTCAAGCTGATTTGCGGGATGCCGTAGTCGATCGGCTGCGACGAAACACCATTGATTCCCAGCTGTTGCACGATATTGACGCCATTGGAGTTGAAGCTGAGCAACTGAATCCGGCTGCGGCTCCAATTCACCGACGTGTTTTCCACCAGGCGAGAGGACCAATTGTGCGACAGGCTCAAATCCACACTTTGATCGCGAGTCGATTCCGGCCCGCCGATCCCGGGGAAATTGCTGAGGTTGGTGGCGCGTTCGGATTCGAAATTGTAGCCGCCGTTGAGGTTGAATTTCGAATTGATCGTGTGCAGGACGTGTACGTTCAAGTTGTCCGTGTTCTCCGGCTCGGTTGCCTGTAGAAGAAAATTCTGCACCGAGCCCGTAAGGTTCGGCTTGGGAATGTAAGCGAGCAATCCCGCGGCGGCGCTATTGATTGGAATCTGCTGCGCGATTCCTCCGGTGCAATTCGCGTCGGCTACGGTTGGGTATGGCGTGGCAGGACTCGAAAATGGCTCGTAGAGCGTCGTGCCGCAAAATAAGCCGTTCCGCTCGTCGAGCGTCGGCACGGTCGAAAATGTGTTGACGGCGCTGCTTTGAATGTCGTGCTGATAGTTTGCAAAGAAAAAGGTTTTGTCGCTGCCGTTGTAAATATGAGGAATGATGAGTGGCCCGCCAAGGTTCAAGCCGAAGCGGTCGTCGTAATGACTTAGTTTCGGAGACTCCTGTCCCGTAATCGCATATGGCCGTGCGTCGAAAGCGGAATCATCCAGCCGGTCGTAGAACGTAAACCGCATCCGGTTGACCTGCTGGCGAAAAAACCTCCCGCCGCGTCCGCCGCCGAACAAACCCCGGCCGCCCGGTCCTCCGCCCGTCACCACAAACGCGCGCTGCGAACCGCCCTGCCCCTGAGCACCTGGCCCCTGCTGTCCTGGGCCTCCTTGCACTTGCTGCTCTCCCGGCATTCCGGGGACTCCCGGCCCGCCGGGTGATGGCGGTGTTAGCCCCTGCGCACCGGCGCCCGGTGGTCCAAACCCGCCGCGTCCGAACCCTCCGGGACCTGTCGCGGAAAGCCCTTGTCCGACGGTGCCTTGCAGCAAAAAGGCATCCGAGGTGCTACCGCTGGCGCCTGCTGGCATCGCTGGACCGGCGTTGCCCATATCTTGCCCGGCAATTTGGTCGGCTTGCCCGCCGCCTTCCAGATCGCCCGTCAAATCCGTCTGCTGAAATCCGCTGTTGCCCATGCCTTGATTCAGCGCGTTTACCACCCCGGCAGGAAGTTGTCCCCGGCCGCCATACCCACCTCCACCAGGACCGCCCTGCGATTGCTGAGCACCGCCCGCGGTATTCCACGGGCCGCGTCCTGAACCACGATGCGCGGCATTCCCCGGCTGTCCTGCGCCAGCTCCTTTGCCTGGAGCGCTGGATGGCCGTGAGCCCGATTCCAGATCGGCCACCGTCGCAACGCGCAGCGCCAACTGAATCGGGGGAGGCGGCAATCCAGCCGCGACTTGAACCCGCTGCTCGATTTTTTCGAATCCAAGCTGGGCAACTTCAAGCACGTATTGGCCCGCGGGTACTGACGGAAATTCAAATTTGCCCGATTCGTCTGTCCAGGTGACCCACGCCTGGTTCGACGCCGTTCGAGTGGCGCGAACCGCGGCGCCCGGTATCGCTTCGCCGGAAGCGGTGCGAACGTAACCGCTCACGGTGGTCGTTGGCTCGCCCGCGTTGGCCGTAGCAGTCGAAGACTGGCTTGCCGATTGCGAATCGCGCGCAGGCGCGTTCGATTGGCCCGCAAACGCGGGTGCAGCACCCACAAATAGAAGGACTGAAATTGTGGCCAAGAATAGCGGTCCGGCAACACAAGCCCGTCTAAACGTGCGTCGCCCACGCGTCATATGCCTTCCGGTGCCTTCCACGGGACTCAATGGAGTGATAACCATTCCCACGTTCGACGGTAGAAGAAGCAATCTGGTTACTCGCTGATTTCGCCGCGCAGCATGACAGACTGAATGCCCGCGCGCTGCCGCTGGCCGATCGCTACACAGTGGCTCAGACGTTGAAGACTTCCGTTCATCGCCCGAAAAAGTTCCATATTCGGCGTATTCACTGCAACAATCCGCGAGCCAAAGCCCGAAACGGCCCTGTGGTAGCATCGCAAGCGACTCATTCAAATCTTCTTGGGGGCAATATCCGTGGGATCGATCGATGATGCTCTGAAAGCAAACGAACTCTACGCCCGAAATGCTCGCTTGGCTGACAGGCCAAAGCGCCCGGCGCGAAAGCTCGCCGTGCTCGCCTGCATCGACGCGCGAATGAACGTCGAGCAAATGCTGGGGCTTGCGCCGGGTGACGCGCACGTGATTCGCAATGCGGGAGCCATCGCCACCGAAGACGCGCTCCGCTCGCTTCTCATCTCGCATTACCTGCTGGGAACGAATGAGTTCATGATCGTCAGCCACACCGATTGCGGCGTCCTGGGCCTGAATGACCGCGAACTGCGGAAGCGCATCGAGCGTGAAACCGGCGCCTCATCCGTGTCTCCGGCGCAATTCCACGGCTTCTCAGAGCTCGACGAAAATGTCCGCCGGCAAGTGCGCACCCTGCGCGCGCATCCGTGGATTCCCGCGTCGATCTCCATTCGCGGCTTCATCTATGACGTGAGCACGGGCCGTTTGGCCGAAGTCGATGCGAACCGCACCGCAATCGCCAAGGAATGAACGCCGCTCGCGCCGCCCCTTGTCATTTCCGTACTGCTTTCCGAGCCATTCGCGCACGAATTCGTGCATCGAAATTGCCGCTCCTGTATGATCGTTCTTTCCACGCGGGGCATCCGGAATCGAGTGCAGAAGCTCGCATTGCGCGCCGGCTCCGCTGCACGAAGGGAGAAAATCGCGAATGTCACTGTTTGGAAGCCATACGCGGCTGGCCGTCCTGGGCGCGGGGAAAATGGGCGGAATCTTGATCGAGGCGTTCGTCCGCCAAAGCCTCGTTTCGCCGCAAAACATTCGCGCCACAGTGCTCCACCCCGCGCTTGAACGAAAAAACGGCGCCAAGCTCGCCGTCTCCCTCGGAACGGATAATTGCGGCGCCGTCCACGGTGCAGACGTTGTCTTGCTCTGCGTCAAGCCTCAAACCGTGGGTGCCGTCCTCGACGAAATCAAGGGAGAGCTGGACGACAAAAAATTGCTGATCTCGATCGCCGCATCCGTCCCTACGGACTACATCGAGCGGCGGCTCGGCTCGCAAGTTCCGGTGATCCGCGCCATGCCCAACACTCCGTCGATGGTCGGCGCCGGTATCACCGCCATCTGCAAAGGCAAATACGCCGCTGCGAAGCACGTCGAGATGGCGCAGAAGCTATTCGACGCCGTCGGCAAAACCGTCGTCTCGGATGAAAAAAACATGGACGCCATTACCGGCCTTTCCGCCAGCGGCCCGGCCTTTATCTATATCATTCTCGAATCGCTCGCGGAAGGCGGCGTGAAAGTCGGCCTGCCGCGCGATTTGGCCACCTTGCTCGCCGCGCAAACCGCCCTCGGCGCGTCCAAGATGGTCCTCGACACAGGCCACCATCCCGCCCTGCTGAAGGATACCGTCACCACGCCCGCCGGATGCACCATTGACGGCATCCTCGAACTCGAAGAAGGCGGCCTGCGCGTCACGCTCATCAAAGCCGTCGTGAAAGCAGCGCTCCGCGCCAAGGAACTCCTCGTCACCGAGAGCGAACTGTAGCCGAAAGCCAAAGCTCGGCCCAGAAATACCCGTAACGGGTCAGTTTGAATTTTCTTGATCGTGACAGAAGCAGCCGAAATCCAAACTGACCCATAGCCGGATCGCCAGTCCCGCCTGAGGCCGCCCGGCAGTCACTTCATCAGTAACACGTTTACCGCTTTCACCACGATTTCCACCTCGTCGCCCTTTTTCACTCCCAATTCCTCGAGCGATTCGAGCGTCATTACCGACGCCATTTTCGCCGCCGCCGGAATCTCCACCTTCACCAGGCACATCAGCGTGCCTTTTTTCACATCCGTGATCTTGCCGATGATTCTGTTGCGCGCGCCTACTTTCATCGTTTCTCCCTCCGCGAATCGCGAATCACACGGATAAACCTGCTTCAGGCTGCGCCGAGAGGTTACTACGAATTTCGCTTTTGCGTCTTGCTCACATGTTTTCCAGAATTCACCTTGAACGGCTCATGGCGCGGGACGATAATCGCTCGCTTCACGGGAGAAGCCTGATGAAGGCGCAGTTTTCCGCACAGCGTCATCCGCGTCGTGCCGCCCCGGTCGCAAAAATCGCGATCGTGGCCGCCGCAGTCGCCCTGCTAGGGCTGCCGTTTTCTGCGGCTGGCGCGCGCCACGGAGCCGCACAATCGCAGCAAAACGCTCGTTCCGCCCGTCCCGGTGCTCGGCTTACGGGCCCTCCAGAGCGCATGGCAGCAAACGCGCTATTCAATCAGCACTGCGCGAGCTGCCATCAAAACGCCAAAGCGAGCGCAAACGCGGTTCCTGTCACGGGTCGCACCGCTCCAAACACCGAAGTGCTGGGCCAGATGAGCACCGAGGCTATCTACGCCGCGCTGACGACCGGCGTCATGGTCCAGCAGGCGCAAGGCCTTACGAACGACCAGAAGCGCATGATCGCTGAATTTTTCGGCGGGCATCCCCTCGGCAGCGCGGACGCGGGCGAATCCGCACACATGGCGAATCGCTGCTCGTCGAATCCGCCGATGAGCGATGTCGCAGGCGATGCTTCATGGAACGGCTGGGGCAACGGCCTCGGCAATTCGCGATTTCAATCGGCCAGCTCCGCCGGGCTTACACCCGAGCAGGTATCGCGCTTGAAATTGAAGTGGGCGTTCGGAATTCCGTATGGCGCCGAAACATCCGGCCAGCCCTCAATAATCGATGGACGAGCTTTCTTTGGCGAGGACACTGCTTTTGCCTACTCCGTCAGCGCCGCGACCGGCTGCGTTTACTGGTCCTACCACGCCGAAGCGCAAATCCGCACGGCCGCGCTGATCGCTCCGATTCATCACGCCGGCGCATCCATCCAGGCCGTCTTCTATGGCGACAAGCGCGCCAACGTTTACGCCCTCGACGCCCGCACGGGCGCGCTGATCTGGAAACGGAATCTTTCGCCGCGCTTGCTTTCGCACATCACCGGCGCGCCCGTATTTTACGACGGCCGCCTTTACGTCGGTCTAGCGGGTTCCGAAGAACTCGTTTCGTCCGATCCGCACTATCCCTGCTGCACCTATCGCGGCAGCCTCTGGGCTCTCGACGCAAACACCGGAAAAGTCGTCTGGCGCACTTACACGATTCCCGAAGCGCCTCAACCGACCAGGAAAAATTCCATTGGCACGCAGTTGTGGGCTCCAGCCGGCGCGTCCATTTGGGATGCAGTCACCATCGACCCCAAGCAGCACGCCATCTACGCGGGAATCGGCAACGCGTTCACCGAACCCGCGGCGAAACTCTCCGATTCCATCGCGGCTTTCGACATGAAAACCGGCAAGCTGCTCTGGTATCACCAGGGTGAACACAACGACGCTTCGCCCGGCGGCTGCTTCAGCTCCGGTCCGCGCGGCGCCGAATGCCCGAAAGTAGAAGGCCCCGACTGGGATTACGGCGATTCGCCCATTCTGCGCGTTCTTCCCGGCGGCAAGCGCGTCCTGGTCGATGCGGACAAAGGCGGCTACGTCGTCGGCCTCGATCCCGACGATCGCGGGAAGCTGCTTTGGAAAGCCGATCTTTCCGCCGGTAGGCCCGGCGGCCCGATTCAGGTGCAGATTCTCTGGGGCGGCGCGGCGGATAACGACAATGCCTATTACCCGTTGCAAGCCGGCGCTGTCGCTGCCGTCCGCTTGTCGGATGGAAAAATCGTCTGGCGCGTGCCCATCAAACCGTCAAATGCGCATCTCGATGCTCGCGGCCATCTGCGCACCGGCCTTGAAGCCGCCGTCACCGTGATTCCGGGTGTTGTATTCGCCGGCGGCTGGGACGGTGTTTTGCACGCCCTATCAACCACCGACGGCCACGAGCTTTGGCACTTCGACACCGCGCAACCGTTTTCCACCGTCAACGGAGTGGAGGCTCACGGCGGCTCGCTCGGCGCGCCCGGCCCAGCCGTTGCCGGAGGAATGCTCTTCGTCGGCTCGGGCTACGTCGGCACTGGAAGCGGCATGCCCGGCAACGTCATCCTCGCCTTTTCCCTCCGCTAACATTGAGCGGTAGGGGCAACAGCATGCTGTGCCCGGCGTTTTTGCACGAAGCGTCCGCGGCGGACGGCGAAAAATCCTCTTCTCTCGCTCCTTCCCCGGCCTGCGGGTGCCGTGTGTCCTGACGCGAAGCCGAAGGGCACTCTTCGCGCTGTTTTGCACGAAGCCTGCAAAAGTTAACGGCCTGTCATCCCGAACCCGCTCGCCGGATTTTGGCGAGCGGTTTGAGGGATCTGCTTTTTCTTTAACTGTCGTTCGGCTCCGGCCTACTTCGTCGCAGGCGCTTCCGCCGAAGCACCCTGCGAATTGGATGATGCTGGCGCCTGCGAACCGCTCGGCGCAGCTGACTGCGAACCGCCCGCCGCGCCAGGCGCTTGCCCGCTTGGCTTGAAGTCGCTCGACTTCACCACCAACCGCAAGTGAAGCTGCGAGCCGTCCTTCTGCGTCAGGTACGCGTCCGAGCTGACGTACGTCGGAAACCACAAATGCCCCTGAAGGTTCTGGTAATAAATGTCGTACATGTCAAACGGCAGCTTCGAATTGTTCTCGTAAAACTCGCTCACGAATTTTCCATACGTCTCCACCACGGCCAGATCGACGTTGTCCACGTAAATCACGCCTTGAAAGAACGAACGCTTTGGCGTGAGCTGCTTCGGCTTCACTTGAAACACATACGGCGCGAGCTGATCGAGCTGCGTCTGCCCGGCGTACAGAAAATCGTAGTATTGAATCTGGCCGTTGGTCAGGAAGAAAATCGGCTGGCTAACGATCGTCTGCACGTCGTCCATGGTAAAACTCGTGAATTTCAGCGTGGACTGGATCGGCCGCAGCACGCGCCACATTCGCGTCCCGTCCGGCCTCTTGTACGATTCGCCGATTACCTCGAAATTTCCGCCCTGAGTCGAAGAAAGATTCGAAAGCTCCTCGATCCGGACGTCCTGCACGTAATCCCATCCGTCGTAAATCTTTTTTTCCGTGTCCTCGTTCGCCGCGAACTTCTGGATGATCGTCTCGGCCGGTATGGGCGGCGGCCCCGGATGCGGCACAGCCGGAATGCGCTTCACCTCGAATTTCGGCGGCGGCGGCAAAGGCCCCTCGTTTTGCGCCATCGCCGCGCCCACCGCCGCTACGAGCAGCGCCAGCGCCAACTTCGCTGCCGCGTTCAGCACCGCCGCGCTCAGCGCCCTCAGCAGCGCACGCGGCAATGCCGTCAGGTCATTTGTCGCGCCCGCAGCCGTCACAGTCGCACGAATTGCTCGCCTGCCACTCATCGCCGTCGTTAGATGCTCGCACGGACGCACCAGTTTGGCCAACTGCGGCCCTGATACCCTAGTTTGTCATTCTGAAGCGATCCTGTCGGGGCCCCAGAAACGCTCTGCGTTTGGGGGGGAGGCCAGGATCGCTGAAGAATCCCTCCGAAAGCACCTCGCCAGCCAACCCTGGCTCCCTAATGAAAACGGCGAAGGCGCGGCCGATCGTCAGCCGCGCCTCCGCCGGTATTGCGTTGCGATCTACCGCTACTTTTCGATTGCTCCGATCGCAATCGTGTTGGGGTCGGTCGTATCCACGTGCACCAGCAAATTGCCGCTGCCTTGGTAGATCGTGATGCTGTCCGGATTCGCCCCTCCATTGATCGTGACCTGCGCGGTGTTGCGTCCCGGATGAGACCCGTCGGCGGCAAACGTGCCGGTGACGGACACGCCGGAATTTTGCCCCGTATTGAACGGATCGTTGAAGTCAGCGGTTCCGGTCAAGGTGGAGGTTCCATTGGAATTCACCACTCCGATTAGATCGTAGTTGTCTCCATCGGCAAGGTCGCCATAACCGTCCTGATTAAAGGCGTAGTTGCCGGAGAAACTGGCCCCGGTGGTTTGAGGCGCGGCAAATCCGGCTGCCGGGCCCGAACCGTTACCGGCGGTACTGGTGGTATCGTCCAGATCGGTGATCAGCGCGCCGCCGCCGCCAAGTGGACTATTGGGGTCGGCAATGTTGATACCCGGATCGACCAAATAGACGCCGACGTTCGCGAGGTACGTCCCATTCGTTGGCGACAACGCGATGGAGCCGTAGCCATCCGAATTAACTCCATAACTCGATCCGGAGATGTTCGCGGCGAGGTAGGGAGCGTCGTTACCATCGTTCACGTCCATCTGGCCACTAGTGAACGCAGAGGTGCCATCGGTAGTGAACTGGCCGGCTACTGCAAGCCACGCGGGGTTCGTCCAGCCAAGCTCGTCGAACACGAAGGAGCCTTTCAGCGAGCTCGCCGCGTATTTTCCCGCCGTCGTTCCCTGTCCAAACATGGAGCCGACCAGGTAGTCATTCCCATCGATCTCGACCAGACGAAACGCCTCCGGCCCCACGACGTAGTATGCGAACTCGAGGTCCGCGTCGTAGGACGCGTCGTAAAGCAGGATAGTTCCCCGGCCCGAGGCATCGGGCGGAGTGATGGCGTTCGAAACCGCTGGGTTGAAATCCAAATCGGGCGATTCGTAAACGTAATTGTCATCCGCTTCGCCCGCCGTAATGTTCGTTCCGTCCGAAGTGATCACGCCTCCAAACGAGAAGTACGTGTAGGGCGGCTCGCCGAGCGCGAAGGCATAGCCTCCGTTGGGCAAGGAACTCGGTGCAGTTTGTAGATCCAGGGAGCCTGCGGAGGTTGCGTTGCTATCGAATTCGGTGACCAACAGGTGATTGTTGTTCACCCAAGCGATGCTGAACGTCTCGGTGCCCCACGCAGTCGCGGTCACAGTGAGCGTGCCGCGGCCGTCGCTGCCCATCGTATAGCTCCCTCCAGTGATGGTATCGGCCATGTCGATGCCCAGGTCCGGATCGGAACGATCCTGCTCGCCACTCGTGACGTTGCCGTTTCCATCTAGGGCAACGCTTCCGGCGACAGCCGATTCGTCATAGTACGTGTTCACTCCGCCCGCAAAGAAGGCGTACGTACCCTTCAGCGCGGACATAGATGGCGCTCCAACCGTCACGGTGGACGATGCGGTTTTCCTGTCTGATTTCGTTGAGGTAGCGACGATTGTTACGGAGCCAGCCGCATCGGGAGCCTGATACACCGTCGTCGCGCCCGACGCCGTGTGCGCGGGCGTGAACGTACCGCACGTTGGTGTCGGCGTGCACGACCAATCGACGCCTGCATTGGACGAATCATGCGCAACCGTGGCGGCGACTAATGCCGTCTGGTTGACCGTGGCGTTGGACGGCGGAGCCGTGGTGAGGCTGACGCCTACCGAAGGGCCTCCGCACGCAGCAAGTAGCATGGCGGCGGCCGCCGTGATTCCGAGGAAAATTGTTTTAGCATTGAACGGACGGTTCACAGCGCACCTCCCGTGCTCGAAGCCTCGATGGCTGATTTCTTTCCGAGCGGCACGATTACCCCTCCGCGCTCGTTCCGCACCGTGATGGTTCCGTTGCTCGTTTGGATCAGGCGGACCAGAAGCACAGCGTGGCCGTGGAATGTAGTCATCGTTCCGACCAGGCGAACTTGCTGGCCGGTAGTGAACGAGGGGGCATGTGGCCCTCTCAACAGGAACTTGCCTATCTGCGCGTCCACCGTACCCTGCGCCGTTGTGACCATCAAATGGCCGCCGTACATCAGGCCGGTCGTGGGCTTCTTGACGACGCTCTGGATAGCGCCCTGCACCGTGATTTCACTCGCCAAGTTGTAAGCAGGCGCCGCAACCACCGCGCGTCTCGGCAGCGGGCGATTGATGGCGTCCTGCGCCATCACTGCGGGCGCGAAGGCCAGCAGGACCACAATTCCGAGGCCCGGAAGATGCAATTTCGTCCTTGCCTTGCGAGCGCCAACCGAATACTCGGGACCTGAATTACGGCCGCGCCCCATCACACCCCAAGCCAGACTCAATAACCCCGCTGGCGCGAACTTGCGCATAAACCTTCTCCTTCCCCTCTCAGGGATCGCTTAATCTTCGATTGTGAATCGCTTATGCCGCGCCGAGGATTGACGCGACTGTTGCCAGAGTAATAGTCCGAGCGCCTTCCCCCAAGAACAAGGTCGCGCGCTCACATCGCGCGATTCATTAGCTCTTTCGACACGAAACGGCGCTCTGTGGAAAATTCGCGAGGTCGAGACGCGCGGTGTGCCCGTAGCAAAGCTAGCCCCGGAAACGAGGGCTGAGGATCTGATTGGGCCACTCGCCTGTTCCGGCCTCGCGCCGGAGCAGAACGCAGCCGTCCTCATGGGCCTCACGTGCCCGCATAGATGATTGATCGCGACCCGGTTGCGATCACCAGAGACGAAACCTGAACCGACCGATGTCGAACGGCGTTGTTCAACTTCGTTTCTTTGACGACGGCTTGCCGCCGCCCAAACCCAAAGTCGTTTTCTGTCTAGGAACGATGTTTGACACCGGCGCCTGCCTCATAGATGCTTTTCCGCCGTTCGCCTTTTCAGCCTCTATCCTTTACTTCCCCTAGCTCCGAAGCGAAGCTTGAATGCGCTTCTTTTCCGCCGCGCGTTCATTTGCAACGCGCTCCGCCAGGTTTTCCCAAACCGGATTGTTCCGGTTGATCAGCCACAATTTCTTTTCCCGGCGCCAGCCTTTGATTTCCTTCTCGCGCCCAATCGCCGCCCGGACGTCGCCAAAAACCTCGTAGTGCACAAGGCGGAAAATGCGGTAGCGCTTCGTGAAGCCAGGCGCCAAGCCGTCGCGATGTTCCGCGAGGCGGCGTTCGAGATTATTCGTCACGCCCACGTACAAATTCCGCGAACGGCTCGCGAGGATGTAAACGCAATAGGTGCGACCCATTTGCAGCGAAGCATACTGCACGTCTTCGAAATTTTATTGGGCTGATTAAACAGCGATGCGGCGAATTCGGCGGAAGCGCAAAAGCAAAAAGCAGATCCCTCACCCCCATTCCCGGCCAAAATCGCCGGGACTGGATTCGGGATGACGCCCTCACCACGCAACGTCCGCCGCCACCAGCAGCGTTGTCACCCCAACAGAGGCCTCCTTCTGGCCGACGAGGGATCTGCTTCTGCCCGCCGCTGTTTGAGCACTTGCAACCTGCCTTGCCGGCCCGAACACCGCTAAAATTAACGCCGTCGTCATCCCGAACCCGGTCGCGTGTCTTTTGCGAACGGGGGTGAGGGATCTGCTTTTTCGTACGGAATGAAGTAACCAGCCCTCCATGGATCTGAACCCATCCTACGTCGGATAGCGCGAATTCTGCCGGCAATACCATCTTCCGATTCGGTCACCAGCGCCATGTAAATCTTTCCTATTGAAATGCGTTTACCAGTGTGCTAACATGCCTCGTTTTTCTTGCCCGCTCGAAACCTGCCGAGAGCGGGCAAGGGAATTTTGAAACACCCATCGGCAGCCTGCCCGCCAGGTGTGTCGTGTGGCGGGCACACGTGGCCCGTGTGTCTTTAAGGGGGCCAGAAAGGAGCGGCGAATATAAGAAGTAGCCATGGCGCAATCAACCGCAAGGTCTAACACAGCCCCGCCAACCAAAAACTTCTTCGCCATCTCTTTGCTTTTGCCTCTACCCAAAGGGCGGAACAGCCATTCAACCTTGCACAGACGTAAACCGCTGAAAATAAAACCACATGAAAATCAAAGGGCGGAACGTCGCGGTGCATTTGAAATTCGCAATTTACGTCGCGTTTTTCGGCCGTTCCGAAACACGCCATGGGGCGCGGCGCACTCGCGATCTGCTGCCACGAATCACGAGCCACGAATCACGATTCACGCGCGTTCTACCCGAGACACCGAACGAGTAGAAATGCGCGTAAGTGATAGAAAACACACGACCGCGTACCCCTCTACCCGAGACACTTCCC
>JASHPG010000122.1 GCA_030038275.1 Candidatus Acidiferrales bacterium
CGCCAATGGCGCGCAACGAACCACTTGCCGGATACACGATGAACGGCGGCGGCAGCGGCGGCACTGGGGGTTCCATGCCCGGCAGCAGCGGCAACGGGCTCACCTTCGGCTATATGATCGGCGGAGCAGCCGATTCCGAAAACCAGTACCTCATCAATGGCCAAGACACGGAACAGGTTTCTGGCGGCTATTCCAAAGCCGATGTTCCATTTGAATTTATTGATGAGGTAAATATGAAAACGTCGGGCATCGAGGCCGAATACGGCGGCGCGCTCGGCGGCGTTGTCAACGTCGTGACGAAAAGTGGCGGGAACAATTTCCATGGCTCCTTCTTCACAACATACGGCGGGAGCTCCGTAGACGCCAATGATAACAATATCTTCCTTCAGTACGATCCGACCTCGATAGCCACTACCGGGCAGGACGCAGCTGCACAGTTGTACAGTGCGAGCAAGGACCACTTCACGACAGTCCAGCCTGGATTCACTTTCGGTGGACCGATCGTCAAGAATCGCCTATGGTTCTTCGCTGGCTTGGCTCCTGAATTCAACAGCGTCGGGAAGACGGTTGACTTTGACCTGCCGAGCAACTTCTACGGCAATCAATATTTCACACAGGACCAGCAGACGTACTACAGCACTCTCCGTTTTGATGCCGCCGTGACGCAGAGGATTCGTTTGTATGCTGCCTGGCTGGATCAATACCAGCGCGAAACCGGCGACAACATGCCCATCTCGGATCCCGTAAACTCCGAAAAATTACTAGGTTTCGTGAATCCCTCAATTAGCAGCTCACCGTTGAACTACTCGCACGGCTTCGGGTTTGCGGCCCCGAATTCCACCTATGATTTCGGCGCCGACATCACCATCAGCCCGAGGATTATTGCCACCACTCGGTTCGGCTACTTCTTCGACGACTATCACGACTTCGGTTGGCAAACTTCACTCCCGAACCTTAACTGGTATGCAACCGGAACAGGCGCGGTCGGAAACGATGGCAATCCCCTGCCCGCCGCGCTTCAGGAGAATGCCGGTTTCAACTCCGCCCCTTATACGCAGACGTTCACGCCGTTTAACTCGGATAAGCACTACCAGTTCAATCAGGACTTCTCGTTCATCAAAAGCGGTTGGTGGGGCTCCCATTACTTCAAGTTTGGCTATCAGCTTAACAAGCTGGAAAACGTCATCAGCCAGAACGGCAACGTGCCCTTCGCATACGTGGACCCTGGTACCAGCGCGGACTACTCTCCGTCTACGACAACCGGCATCGCCAACTGTGCCCTCTTGATAGCCGAGTGGGGCACCTGTGCTGGTCAATATGGATATCTAAAGATTCAGGATTTCGCTACTGTTTTAGCGGAACCGGCGATCGACTGGAACCACGCCCTTTACGCACAGGACTCGTGGAACGTCGGGCATGGGTTGACTTTTAACCTGGGCATTCGCATAGAGAAAGAGGATCTGCCAGCCCCGGGCGGAGTCGATGTTCCATCCATTCACTTTGGGTGGGGCGATAAGATAGCTCCGCGCCTCGGGGTCGCTTGGGATCCGACCAACAGCGGCAAAATGAAGATTTTCGCGAGCTACGGCGTAGTGAATGACGTCATGAAGTTGCTCTTGGCTCAGACCTCGTTCGGAGCGCAAGCTTACGAGGACTGCACCTACGCTCTGGGGCCCGACGGCAGCGGCACGTTCACAGCGGCCGACCTCCAAACGCTCGAGCAGCAGATCGTGTTCAAAAACGGTCGCGCTTGCCCCAGTGGCTTGCCGACAACAGGAGCCAACTTCGCCAGTGGCGCGCCGCCGTCGACCCTTGTTGACGCTGGAACCGGCGTTTCGTTGATTGAAAACATCAACTTGCGCCCTGCCGAGCCCGTCGCGCCAGGCGTAAAGCCCTACCGCCAACACGAATACACTGCTGGGTGGGATTACGCACTCTCACCGACGTTGGCATTTGAGGTCCGCTACGACCGAAGACGTCTTGACCACGTTATCGAAGACGCTTCTTTGTCCGACACGGTTTGGGGCGAGACGTACGCCATCGTTAACCCTGGCCAAGGGGTGGATCGCACCCTCGACGGCTACGCCAGCTATCTGGGCTCCTTGGGCCAGGCATTCTTGGTTCCGGGCTGGCAATTTGATACCGCCGCGTTCGGTACCTGCCCGTCTTGCCCGCCAAACCCCCAGGCCGTCCGTAACTACGATGGCGTGGAATTCCGGTTGACCAAGAACATGTCCAGGAACTTTACCGGCATGTTTAGCTATACCTACAGCAGTCTGTGGGGCAACTACACTGGCCTGACCACCACAGATCAAAATGATGGCGACGCACCGGGTCGTGACTCGCCGGATACAACCCGCGCGTTTGACGAACCCTTCTTTTACTTCAGAGCGAACGGACAGTCGATTAACGGCCCGCTGCCAACGGACCGCCCCAATACTTTCAAGGGCTACGGCTACTATACTTTGCCTTGGTTTCACCAAAAGACCACGATTGGCGTGTTCCAGTACCTTTACCAGGGCACGCCGATGAGCTCGTATATCGATGAAGCCGCCGCGCTACCGCCGATTCCTTACGAGTCAGTATATCTCTTCGGGCATGGTATGTGGTCTGACGTCACCACGGATGCGAACGGCAACATTACGTTTGGAACACCATACGCGCGTCGTACTCCTTGGTACACACAGACCGATATGAGTGTTGCCCACGAATTCGAGGTTGGCGAAGGCAAATCTCTCAAGTTCGAGGCCAGCGTCTTCAACCTGTGGAACCAGCACGCCGTGCTTCAGTATTACGAGGGAATTAACGCTCAAGACCTCGGTGTCCCGCTCTCCCCGGAGGGTGTCAGCCTTTCTGATGGCGCCCAGTTGTACAACGTACTGGAGCATCCCTACAATCCGCAAACTTGGGTCAACGGGGGCACCTTTGTCGTAAACGGCAATACGATCACCGTTCCGCGCGTGACTAAGAGCTCCTGGTATGGCGAGCCCAACCAGTACCAGTTGACACGCAACATGCTCTTGAGCGTGACCTACCGCTTCTAACTTCTATCCGCTGCTCCGTCGCAGCGGCTGCTACTTAGGGCGTCCTCGTTCCGCCGGGACGCCCCTTTTTTGCTCCGAGTCGCGTGTTGCATTTCCGCCACACCGCTCCGCAATTCTGCGGAGGGTCTTTACCTGCTAGTTTTTCAAGTCAACACCTGCTAACGTCAGTCGGGGCGCTTTTTGCCCAGACGAGGAGGCCGATATGGACACCGTGGGCGGCATGGACAGCATTGGTAGGTCAGTCTCGCCCATCACCGCGCGTACTCGCCACATCCGCCAACCCGTTTTGGCCCGTCCTACCCGAGACACCAATCGAGTAGAAACCGACGTAACTTGCAGAAAACAAAGCACTGGGTGCCTAACTACCCGAGACAGTGCCCCTCACACCCGTCGCGCGATTCGTGCGCGCAAATCACTCTCCAAAGGGCGGAACACGCAATCAACCTTTGACCTATGTAACATGCACAAAAAAAAGGTCATCCTGATCCAAGGGCGGAACGTCCCGGTGCAACTTATTTTTCGTGCTCCGCTCCGCAGTCCGGGTGCCACGCTGCAACATTCGCCCATCCTTCCGCGTATAAGTCCTCGGAACTCGCCTCCGCACGCTACACTGCTGGGACGCGCCAAATGGGCAATAGACAAGGCCGCCATCCGTGCCGTTAAAGCCGAATAAATCCTCCATCTCGTTGAACGAAGCCGTCAGCATCGCCAGCGCCAGTCTCTGGGCGCACAAGATGCGCACCGTGCTCACTTTGCTCGGCGTGGTCATTGGCGTCACGGCGGTGATTGCCGTGGTCAGCCTGGTCGGCGGCCTGAACTCCTACGTCGCCAACGCTATCTCCAACAACCTCGGGGCGGACACGTTCCTGATTAGCCGCGCGCCTTCCATCATTTCGGATATCAACCAGTGGCAGGAAGCGCAGAAGCGGCGCAAGTTTCTTTACGACGATTACAGCTACCTGCTCGACAACTGCCGCACCTGCCGCAATGTCGCCGCCGACCTCAACACCGTGGGCGACGTAAAGTACGGCACGCAGGACCTTTCGAGTACGGACATCATCGGGTTCACCTACCAGATGCCGGAAGTTTACAAGCGCGACCTGGCCATGGGCCGCTACTTCACGCGCATGGACGAGCTCCGCTCCGCGCCCGTTTGCGACGTCGGCTACGACATCTGGAACAAGCTCATGCCCGGCAGCAACCCGATCGGCAAGGAGATCCGCGTCGATTCCGGCGAATGCCAAATCATCGGCGTGGCAACGAAGCGCGGCTCGTTGATGGGCCAGTCGGAGGACGACTGGGTGATCATGCCGCTCACCACCTACCAGACGATTTACGGTAGCAACGATTCGCTTACGCTATGGGCGAAGGCCTACAGCACTAAAACGCTCGAAACCACCATGGACGAAGTCCGCCTGCTCCTGCGCGGCCGCCGTCACGTGCCGTATCTCGATCCCGACGACTTCGCCATGGCGACCAACCAGTCGTTTCTGCAGCTCTGGAGCAGCATCAGCAGCACCTTTTTCGGCGTCACTATCGGCATCGCTTCGATTTCGCTCATCGTCGGCGGCATCGTGATCATGAACATCATGCTGGTTTCCGTCACCGAGCGGACGCGCGAAATTGGACTGCGCAAATCGCTCGGTGCGCGCCGCATCGATATCCAGAAGCAATTCTTGATTGAGTCCTCCACCATCGCCGCAATCGGCGGAGTCATCGGCGTGGCTTTGGGAATTTTGATTGCGAAAATCGTTACGTGGACCACCGCGCTGCCCAGTTCCGTGGCGCTCTGGTCCGTCCTGGTGGGCCTGATCGTCGCCACCAGCGTTGGCCTGTTTTTCGGCGTTTATCCGGCCACGAAAGCGGCGAAGCTCGATCCCGTGGTCGCGCTACGCTCGGAGTGAGGAATCGATGCCCGCCAAGAGAAAACTCAGCCAACTGCGAGAATCGGCTCTCCTCGCCATCGACGTGCTGCGGCGCAACCCTCTTCGGTCCTTCCTCACCATTCTAGGCATCGTTATCGGCGTCACCACGATCATCGACATCGGCGCCGTGTTCAACGGCCTCAACCACGCCGTCCTCGGCCAAATTCAGACCCTCGGATCGAGCACCATCATCGTCTCTAAAATCGACTGGGCCACGCAGGGCCGCCCTACGCCCGCCATGCTTCAGCGCAAGGACCTGGATCCCAACTGGGTGCCCGGCATGCTGAATTTACCTCACATCGTAGCCGCCGGTGCCGTTCAGCAAATTGCTGTCTATCTTGGGAACCAGGCCGGGGGAATGAGCGAAGTTCGCCGCGGAAACATCCGCGCTGCCAGCGTGATTCTTGAAGGATCCACGCCCTCGGTGGCAGATATCACGAATCTCCAGATTTCTCAGGGACGGTATTTCAACCAAACGGACGAGACGCGGCATTTGCCCGTCACCGTGCTCGGCAGCATCACCACGAATACGCTGTTTCCTTACGGCGAAGATCCGATTGGCCAGGACGTGCAGATCGAAGGCCAGCTCTTCACCGTCATCGGCGTGCTCCAGCCGCAGAAAAATGCGCTGGGAACGGGCGAGAACCAGCAGGATAACGAGGCGCTGGTTCCCTTTTCCGTGATTCGCAAAATGCACCCGGAAAACAAAAACATCATTCTGCTCGCCAAGGCTGATTCCACGAAAAACCTCCCTCTTGCGGTCGATGCCGTCCGCGAATACATCCGCCGCATGCGCAAGCTTTCATCCACGAAAGACGATGATTTCGCGCTCATGACCACCGACACATTCGTGCAAACGTGGAATCAGATTGCCGACGGACTTTTCATCGTCATGCTGTCGGTGGGTTCGGTCGCTTTGCTCGTCGGCGGCGTGGGAGTGATGAACATCATGCTCGTTTCTGTTACCGAGCGTACCCGAGAAATCGGCGTGCGCAAGGCCATCGGGGCGCGCCGCGTCAACATTCTTATGCAATTTTTGCTGGAGGCTATTACGCTGGCGGGCGTCGGCGGCGTCATCGGCGTGTTTCTAGGGTGGTCGTTTGTTTTAGTGGTGCGGCTGGCATTCCCATCGTTCCCCGCTTCCGTCTCCCTTACGCTGGTGATCCTCGGTTTTTCCGTTGCGGCAATGATCGGAATTTTCTTCGGTGTGTATCCCGCGTGGAAAGCCGCGCGGCTGAATCCCGTGGAAGCTCTGCGCTACGAATGAACGCGAAACCACTGGGCCACGCGTGCGATCAACTTTTTTTCTCCGCGAGCGTTCGCAAGGATTCTTCAAATGGCGCGCGCGCCACTCCGCGCTCGGTGATGATTGCCGAGATGAATCGCGCCGGAGTCACGTCGAACGCCGGATGCGCCGCGCGCACCGGCGGCGCGATGCGCGTCCCGCCGATGTGCGTTACTTCTTCTTCCGAGCGCTCTTCGATGGGAATCTGCTCGCCGGAGGGAATCGAAAGGTCGAGCGTGGAAATCGGCGCAGCGACGTAGAACGGAATGCCATGCTCTTTAGCCAGCACCGCAATCCCGTAGGTGCCAATTTTGTTGGCGGTATCACCGTTGCGCGCGATGCGGTCCGCGCCCACGACCACGGCACCCACGCCGCCGGTCTTCAGAAAGTGCCCCACCATGTTGTCCGTGATCAGCGTCAGCGGAATGCCGTCCTGATGCAGCTCCCAGGCGGTGAGCCGCGCGCCCTGCAAGTACGGCCGCGTTTCTGGCACCAGCACTTCGAGATTGTGGTTTGTATCCACCGCCATGCGAATCACGCCGAGCGCCGTGCCGATGCCGCCCGTCGCCAGCGCGCCGGCGTTGCATTGCGTCATCACCCGCCCTGATTTGGGCATCAGCTCCGCGCCAAAGCGCCCGATGCGCTCATCCGCCGCGCGGCGCTCTTCGTGAACTTTCAGCGCCTCATCAACCAGCGCGCCGCGAATTGCCGCTAATCCTGCTTCGCCGCGCGACTCGTTCTCTCGCGCCAGTTCCTCGAATCGCCGCTTGAACCGCTCGATGGCCCAGAAAAGATCTACGGCGGTGGGGCGCGTGCGCGCGAACGTATCGCAAATCGCGGCGAATTCAGCGCGCAGTTCGCGCATCGTTTTGGCTTGCGAATGCTTCACTCCCAGCGCGATGCCCATTGCCGCGGCCACTCCAATTGCCGGCGCGCCGCGAATCACCATGTCTTTGATTGCTTTGGCCGCGTCGCAATAATCCGTATAGGTGTGGTAGATCACTTCACCCGGCAGCTTGCGCTGGTCGAGCATCGCGATGCCTTCATCGGTCCAACGAATCGGTTCAACCGTGTGCAAGTTTCTCGCCTCTCGCGCTGCTTGGGTTGGCGGCAGCTCTTATTCCGTCGCTCGGCGCGCTCTTAGTCCAGAGCTAGTGCATGTGCAAAAAATGTTTCGGTGCGTACAGCGATACGATCACGCCAATCACCTGCACGCCGTTGTAGCTGATGTGCAGCAGAAAACTCGATACGTTCGTGCGAGTGGCAGCCCGGGCGAACGTAAACAAGATGCCAACGATCACCAGCAGCCCGATCTGCCACCAGCCTCCCCAGAGTTGGCTGCCGTGCAGCAGTCCGAAAATCGCGCCGGTGACGAAGATTCCGCCGACAACGCCAAAGCTTCGCGCCGCCACTGGATACAGATAACCGCGAAACAGCGTTTCTTCGACTAGCGGCGCGACGAGCACCGCTGTAGCCATGAACAAAAAGGTAAGCGAGCGCGTCTGGAAGATTTTCTCAATCGGCAGGGGCTGCTTGGGCGGGAAGGCAGCGCTCGCCAGCGATACAAGCAGTGCCAGCACGACTCCGCTCACAATAAATCCGAAATAGGCGCCGCCACGGGAAACACTTCGCGGCCGCAATGGCCGCCATCCAATAGTCGTCCAGAACGGCAAATGGCCGCGGCTGTGAATCTGGAGCGCGAGATAGCCGAGCAACGCGAGTTCCATCACGATCTGCGCGGAAATCAGAAGGAAACTCATGTGCTGGCGCAGGTAAGAAGGCCGCGCGTGGAAGAACGCGACTTCGGAGCCGAGGATCACCAGCGCAACCACGAACAGCATCGCGAGCGCGATAGGGACGATCAGCACGACGTCCAGCCAATTCCAGGGCACGTTGTAGTTTTCGGGCGGGAACCATTTCGAGTCGGAGCGGCGAGGTGCCGGCCCAGGAGTGACGGGCAGCGGCTCGAAATGACCGGCAGGCGGCGGTTCGGAATTAGGAGACGCCGGTTCAGATGGATCGTGCGGTTCGGGAGAAAGCGAGCTATTGTCTTCGGCGCTCATCGTGGCGGTTCAGCATCCCTCGCTCCCTAAGTACGGGCGACCGTCTCTTCCAAGCCTCGGCACTGATCGTTCACTCTACTGGCACTCTACTGACGTTTCGATCGTCCGCGCAAGCGGGGTTACTTCGCGCCGTTTCCATTTGCGCTAGGGCCGACCAAGGCACGCGCCAGAACTTGACCAGTGTAAGACTTTTTCGCTTTCGCGACTTGCTCGGGCGGGCCTTGCGCGACAACTCTGCCGCCATCCTCGCCGCCCTCGGGGCCCAGATCGATGATCCAGTCGGCTTGCTTAATGACATCCAGATTGTGCTCGATGATCAGCACGCTATTTCCCAGCTCCACGAGCCGGTTGAGCACATCGAGCAGCTTTTTGACATCATCAAAATGCAAGCCAGTGGTCGGCTCGTCCAGAATGTAGAGCGTGCGGCCGGTCTGCCGGCGCGAAAGCTCACGCGCTAGTTTGGTGCGTTGCGCTTCGCCGCCGGAAAGAGTGGTCGCCGACTGCCCTAACTGCACGTACCCCAGCCCGACGTCCACGAGCGTCTGCAGCTTCTGCTGGATCGCGGGGATGTTTTCAAGCACCTTGATAGCTTCTTCGATGGGCAGGTCGAGCAGATCGGAAATAGAGCAGCCTTTGTAGCGCACGGCGAGCGTTTCCGCGTTGTAGCGCTTGCCGCGGCAGACCTCGCACATGACGTACACGTCCGGCAGAAAATTCATTTCGATGCGCCGCTGCCCGTTGCCCTGGCACGCTTCGCAACGGCCGCCTTTTACGTTGAAACTGAACCGGCCCGGCTTGTACCCGCGCTCGCGCGATTCCGGCAGCATTGCGAAAAGCTCGCGGATGGGCGAAAACACTCCCGTGTACGTGGCCGGATTCGATCGAGGCGTGCGGCCGATCGGCGCCTGGTCGATCTGAATCACTTTGTCGATATGCTCGATGCCCAGTATCCCGCGATGCGCGCTGGGCAGCTCCATCGAGTGATAGAGCTTCGCCGCGAGCGAGCGGTACAGAATATCGTTCACCAGAGTCGATTTGCCCGAACCGGAAACTCCAGTGACCACGGTGAGCAGCCCCAGCGGAATCGATACGTCGATGTTCTTCAGATTGTTTCCGTGCGCGCCCACGATTTCAATCGCTTTTCCGTTTGGACTGCGCCGCGACGCCGGAACAGGAATATACAGCTTGCCGGAAAGATACTGTCCGGTGAGAGAAGCCGGATTGCCGGCAACTTCATCCGGCGTGCCCGACGCAGCCAGAAAGCCACCCGCGCGCCCGGCGCCGGGGCCGAGATCGACGACGTAGTTTGCGCGCCGGATCGTTTCTTCATCGTGTTCCACCACCAGGACGGTGTTGCCCAGATCGCGCAGCATCTCGAGCGTGCCGAGCAGACGATTGTTGTCGCGCGCGTGCAGTCCGATGGATGGCTCGTCCAGCACGTAGAGCACGCCTTGCAACCGCGAACCGACCTGCGTTGCCAGGCGAATGCGCTGCGCTTCGCCACCCGAAATCGTGGCCGCGGAGCGATCGAGCGATAAGTAGGCGAGTCCAACGGCCTGCAAAAAGTCGAGCCGCTCGGCGATTTCCGAGAGCGGCCGGCCGGCGATCTTCCGCTGCCGCAGATTGAGTTGGGCGCGAATCTTATCGACGGTCGCGCGAGCGGCGGTTAGCGGCTGCGCGGTAAAATCAGCGATGGAGAAACCGGCGATTTTTACCGCGAGGCTTTCCGGCCGCAGGCGTTTCTCGTGGCACGATTGACAGGGTGAAGGCGACATGTATTGCGTCAACCATTCGCGGACGCTGTCTGAATTCGCTTCGTCGAGCGTGCGCTCCAGGTGCCGCAGGATGCCCTGAAAATTCAATTCCTTGCCGGGATCCTTGCCGCTGCCATCCGAGGGGTTGCCGTACAAAAGCAAGTTCTGTTCTTTTCGCGACATTTTTTCGAACGGCAGATCGAGATCGATGCCGTAGGCCGCCGCGGCGATTCGAAGCGTACGCTGTAATGAAGATGAACCCGATCCAGGACCGAGCCCGCCATCGAAAAGCGGCTTGGTCCAATCGACAATCACTTTTGCAGGATCGAATTCATACTTCGATCCCAGCCCGTGGCATTCCGGGCAAGCGCCGTATGGCGAATTAAAACTGAACGAGCGCGGCTCGAGTTGCGGCACGGAAAATCCACAATCCGGGCACGCAAGTTTTTCCGAATAGACGTTTTCTTCGCCGCCGACGACGGCGATCGTAACCAGTCCGCCTGTGAGTTTCAGAGCCGTTTCGATGGCCTGTTCCAACCGCTGCGCGATGCCGCTTTTGAGCAGCAGGCGGTCCACGACGATTTCGATGGTGTGGTTTTTACGGCGGTCGAGCGCCGGCGGCTCATCGAGATTCACGAGTTCGCCATCCACTCGGGCGCGAACGTATCCAGCCTTGGCGTATTTTTCGAATTCTTTTTTGTATTCGCCCTTGCGCCCGCGCACGACCGGCGCCAGCACCATGATGCGGTCCTCGGGCGTGAGCGACATGACCGCCTGGACGATCTGCTCCGTGGATTGCCGCGCGATGGGAATGCCGCACTTCGGGCAATGCGGCGTGCCGATGGAGCTATAAACGACGCGCAAGTAATCGTAGATTTCAGTGATCGTGCCGACGGTGGAACGCGGCGAGCGCGTGGTTGTCTTCTGCTCGATGGCGATCGCGGGCGAGAGGCCTTCGACGGAATCGACTTCGGGCCGCTCCATCTGGTCAAGGAACTGCCGCGCGTAGGCGGAGAGCGATTCAACGTAGCGGCGCTGACCTTCGGCGTAGAGTGTGTCGAACGCCAGCGAGGATTTACCTGAGCCGGATAGTCCGGTAATCACCGTAAGAGTGTTCCGGGGGATTTCCAGACTGATGTTTTTCAGGTTGTGCTGACGCGCGCCCCGGATGCTGATTTTCCGCAGAGTCATTTCAACAGCGCCTCTACACAGGCGGCGATTCGTAGGCCAGGTAAGACTATCCCAGCGTAATCTTCAACGATACAGGAGCGCCGTGCACCGGTCAAGCAGTCGCTTCATCGGGTAGCGGGACAATTTGCGTCACGATCGCGAAAATTAAAACTGGCGCACCACACTATTTGGGGGAAATCGCTCGCAAGGCCTCATGATTCATCCAACTGCGGCGCTGAGTACTAGAAACTTTTTTCCACCAGATTTTCCGGCCGTAGTACTTCGGAATTTTTACTGTCGATGGGGACTTTTTACAGGAGCGGAAACAGAAACTGCTTTTAGTTTCAGCAGGTTAGGTTTGGTTTTTAGCGTGCGATATAAAAGCGCGTCAGGGGGAGGAAAGCCGAGGATCCCTTTAGGGGATTGAGGGCTGGGCCGGCTTCCTTCCCCCGGCCACCCCCCGCCGCATATAAGAATTCACCTACCCCTCTCGAATGCGCGGCGGGGGTGCGTTGCTCCACGTGCGGTCTTCAGGTAAACACCCCAAAATCTCGCCTCACAAAATTTTCATTCCGCCGCGTTCCGGTTCGGGCGGGATTCGTGTAAATTATAGGGACTCGCGCAGTCCTGCGTGGCAGCCGTGTTGGGGCGTGGTCCAATCGGTAGGACACCTCACTGTTAATGAGGATGGTGTTGGTTCGAGTCCAACCGCCCCAGCCAAACTCTCTCGCGCTAAAACTGATTACACGACAGTTTCGCCCACTGATTATTTCCGGTACGTTTCCGACTTTTTCGCCTCGAATCGTTGGCCGCAAATTCACACGGCACGCTTTCCGAACGCTGCCAAGAAGTGATACGTTTGCGCACGGAAGAGTGCTCGCAGAGGACGAGAATCACAGGCGCTTCGGCGGATCAGTTCAATTCCGTGCAAGGGGGTTTTCAAATGGCCCACCTAAGCAAGTGTTTCGGACGTTTTGTTGTGGTGGCGCTCGCATCGGCGCTATTCGTTTCCCTCGCTCCCGCTCAGGATTCGCAGGGCTCCAACCGCCCGGCGCCGACCGCCGCGGACTGGGCTGCTGTTGCGAAATTGCCCGACTTCACCGGCGTGTGGGAAATGCCGCTGGGAGACTCTTCGCTGGTTGTGCAACCGGGGGCGGCTACACAGAATGTACGTAAAAGGGTGAGCAGGTCTGCAAGACCCGCTATGCCGCCGCAGCCGACTCTTGATTTCACGCCTGAATGGGCCCGCGAAAATTCAGGATTTGAAGGCGCACCCTCCGCAGGACAATCCTCAAGCGAATTGCGTGCCGAACGGCATGCCGGACATCATGGCGCAGCCGTATCCATATGAGTTCTTGCTAACGCCTGGAGAGGTGACGATCATCGGGGAGGCGTACAGAATGATCCGTCATATCTACACGGACGGGCGCCCGCTGCCCAAAGATCCCGACCCCACCTTTTGGGGCACGTCGGTAGGTCACTGGGAAGGGCAGACGTTAGTGGCTGAGACCGTCGGCTTGCTTCCGCAAACGGATATCGTGCCGGGCAGCGGGATCGAACACCGGTTTCCGCACAGCGGTAAAATGAAAATTGTCGAACATTTTCAGCTTCTCGATCCGGACACCATGAAGATCGAGACGACGATTATCGATCCCGTGGTTTTGGCGCATCCCTACACGACATCACAAATTTTGAAGCGTCACAGGGATTGGACGATCGACGAATACATCTGCGAGCAGAACAACCGAAACTCCGTAACTGACACCGGCAAAGCAGAGGTTGATACGATTCCTCCGACTCCCAGCTCGAACTCGAATTGACCAGACAGCCAGGTTTTACGCGGAGGATCGCCGGCGGGAAGTGAGTTCAGTCGCGGATGACTGGGTAGTTGGATTCAGTCCATGCGCGCCAGCCGCCATCCATTGAGATCACATGGTTGTAGCCCATTTTTTGCAGGCTTTCCGCCGCGAGCGCCGAGCGATAACCGCCGCCGCAATAGAGCACGATGGTTTCATCCTTATTTGGGGCAGTCTTCTCGATGTCGCGTTCGATATGCCCGCGGC
The DNA here is from genome assembly GCA_030038275.1 of Candidatus Acidiferrales bacterium. Taxonomy (GTDB): domain Bacteria; phylum Acidobacteriota; class Terriglobia; order Acidiferrales; family UBA7541; genus Palsa-295. Next base: position 13,305 of record JASHPG010000122.1, read on the forward strand.
ATAGGTGAACCGCGCCGGGCAGGTGGCCGCGGGCCCATTCGGAATCCTCGCGCGTATCGACGAGGATAAATTTCTCGCGCGCGTCGATGCGGCGCTTGGTGGCGTGGTGATCTTCTTCCTTAATGTTCTTTTTCGCGTCTTTAACGAGCTTAAGGAATCCCGGAGAATGTTCCATTTCTCACCTCGCCGTGCCGCCGAGCGCTCTGGCGCAAACTGTAGCACAGCGCGCCTGGGGCGGGTTACTTCATGTCCCGCCAGTTTGGGCCGGCCTTCGTTTCCACCAGCAGCGGGACGCGCAGCTTGTACGCGCCTTCCATCATTTGCTTCACGAGCGGGCGGAGCCGCGCGAGCTCCGATTCGGGCGCTTCGAAAAGCAATTCGTCGTGAACTTGCAGAATCATGCGCGACTGAAAATCGCGAGCCAGGAGCCGGTCGAGCTCAATCATCGCCAGTTTGATCAGATCGGCGGCCGCGCCCTGCATCGGAGTATTCATCGCAGTGCGCTCGGCAAAGTTGCGGAGATTCGGCTGCGGCGAATTGATTTCCGGTATCGGGCGAATGCGACCGAAGATGGTTTTCGTGCGGCCGGTTTTGCGCGTCTCGGCAATTTGCGCGTCGAGGAATTTTTTCACGCCGTTGTAGCGCTCGAAATACGCGCTGATGAATTTGGCGGCTTCTTTCGTATCGATGCCGAGCTGCCGCGCCAGTCCAAACGGAGAAAGGCCATAAATCACGCCGAAGTTGATCACCTTGGCGATGCGCCGGTGCTCCGGCGTCTGCGCCAGCGGCCCCACGCCGAACACTTCCTGCGCCGTGCGCGAATGGATGTCTTCGCCGCGGCGGAAGGCATCGACGAGCACCGTATCCTCCGAGAGATGCGCCAGGATTCGCAGCTCGATCTGTGAATAATCGGCGGAGAGCAGGAAATGGTCCGGCGAAGCCACGAACGCCGCGCGAATTTCGCGCCCGAGCGCCGTTCGCACCGGAATATTTTGCAAATTTGGATTGGACGAGCTCAGGCGTCCCGTTGCCGTACCCGTCTGGCTGAAGCGCGTATGCAGCCGTCCCGTGGAGGGATGGATCAGCTTGGGCAGCGCATCGGCATACGTGGACTTCAGCTTGGCCAGCTCGCGATATTCCAGCACCTTTTTCGGCAGATCGTGAATGAGGGCGAGTTCGTCGAGCACTTCGGCCGCGGTGGAACGCGCCTTCACGCGCGTCCGGCGAGGCAACTGCAAATTCAGACGGTCGAAGAGCACTTCGGCGAGTTGCTGCGGTGAGTTGATCTTGAACTCGAAGCCCGCCAGCGCGTGGATCTCCTGTTCGAGACGCGCAATCTCGTCCTGCGCCTTCGCGGAAATCAAGTCGAGCTCTTTGCGATCGACCAGCACGCCGGCGGCTTCCATCCGCGCAAGGACGGGCGCGAGCGGCCGGTCGATTTTCTCGTAGAGGTCGAGCAGGCCCTGTTTCTCCACTTCTTCGCGAAGAAGCGGAGCGAGGCGCAGCAGAAAATCAGCGCGTTCGCCGGGGGCGCCGGAAAGCGTGCGATTCAGGCAGCGCAGCACGACTTCGGCGAAAGCGTGATTCGCCGTCGTGGGCCGCAGCAGATACGAATAGAGCATGGTGGCGTGCGCAACTCCGGCGACCCCATCGACTTTGCTCTGGGGATTGGGCCCGGCCAGCAAATCGACGAGCTTCGGGTCGTGTACGATTTTCGGGCGCGTGGGGTCAGCGAGCCAATCGCGCAGAGCCGCGACGGCTTCGTTTGCGCCGCCATTAGTGGCAATATGCGCGGATTGCGGCTTGGTGGAAATTTCCACGGCTGTGATTCGCGTGCCGAAGCCTTCTTCTTCCGGGTCTTCGGAATCGAGCGAAAGCCACAGTGCGGCTTCGCTCCCTTGCGGGAGCAAGTCCATCAGTTTATGCAGCGCGTCCGGCGAATCGAGAGCCGCGTAGTCCGTCACGGCTGTATCCGTCGCTGGCGCGAGATCTTTCAGCAGGGAAGTGAAGCCTAACTCCGCGTAGAGTTCGCGCAGCACGCCAAGATCTGGCGGGTCGATCCGCAGCGCATCTAAGTCGAGATTGACCGGCGCATTCGTGGGGATTGTGGCCAATTGCTTGCTCAGGCGAACGTATTCGGCATTTTTCTCGAGCGCTTCGCGATAAGCGGCGCGCTTCACTTCGGCGGCTCGCGCGATCGCTGCTTCGGCGCTGCCGAAGTCCTGAATCAACTGCCGCGCGCCCACTTCGCCGATGCCGGCCTTGCGGCGCTCGCCGGGCGCTGGTTTTTCGTTGGGATCGCGCGCGCCGGGAATGTTGTCGATCGAGTCTCCCATCAGCGCCATCACGTCCGGTACTTTTCCAGGCGGCACGCCCATCAGCTCTTCCACTTTTTTCTCGTCGATCAGCAGATCGCCCTTCGAAGGATTCAGAATGCGCACGCAGCCGCCGACGAGCTGCATCAGGTCCTTGTCGCTGGTGACGATGACTACATCGAGGTTTTCGCATTCGGCCTGCCGCGCGAGCGACGCGATCACGTCATCCGCCTCGTAGCCGGGGCATTCGAGAATCGGCAGCCGCATCGCTTCGCAATAGCGGCGCACGAATGGAACCTGCACGGATAAGTCCTGCGGCATCGGCGGGCGCTGCGCCTTGTACTGCGCGAAAAGCTTGTCGCGAAAAGTGGGCGCGGAGACGTCGAACACAACACCGAGATAATCCGGGCGCAGGTCTTTGTTATTGAACAAGCGCCGCATCATGGTCGCGAAAAGGTACGGAACTTTGGTGGGGATGCCTGAAGACGTTTGTAGCCGGTCCATCGGCGCGTAAAACGCGCGAAAGATGTAGCCCATCGCATCAACGAGAAACAGCCGTTTGCGCAGTTGTCCTGGCGCGCTCTTAGCCGTCCGCTGCGAGCTTTTTGCCGGCGTTTCGGAAGAAACTAACTGCGCCTGCCGGGGAGTGGAGTCGATTTTCCCCGCTGCGCTGCGCTCAGTCTTGCCCTTGGGCGCGGGTTTCGCGACACGGGTTTTCGTAGCTTGTTTCATGCAAGGAGAATGCTGGAATTCGAGTATAGCAAACGCCGCGGGCCGGGGGCTGCGATGCTGTACTTTTCTCCCGCAGCCGTATGAAAATGCTGTCGGCGGAAAGGCTGGCGATGGGACACAGCAGGAAAATCTACGCGGGCACTTCGGGATGGGCGTACGCGACCTGGAAGCCGGATTTTTATCCGACGAATCTCGCTTCGGCGAAATTCCTACAGTACTACGCCGCGCGCCTGAACTCCGTGGAAGTGAATATGACCTTTCGCCGCCATCCCACGGAGAAACTGCTCGTGGGGTGGGCCGGGGCGGTGCCGGAGGGCTTTCAGTTCGCCATCAAAGCGCACCAGTCGATCACGCATTTCGCGCGTTTGCGCGGCGTTGCCGGCGCGACTGTGGACTTCTTCGCATCGCTCCAGCCGTTACGAGAAGCGAGCAAGCTCGGACCTGTGCTCTTCCAACTTCCGCCGGACTTGAAATGCGATCTCCCGCGTTTGGAAGAGTTTGTAGGCGGTCTGCCGCATGGCGTGCGAGCCGCCATGGAATTTCGCCACGAAACATGGTTTGTGCGCGAGACGTACGAGCTTTTGCAGGCGAAGAACGTCGCGCTCTGTCTGGCCGAGTCGGAGAAATTCGGGACGCCCGATGTTTCCACCGCGGACTTTTCCTATTTTCGCCTGCGCAAGGAGGAATATTCAGCGCAGGCACGCAAAAAAATCGCGAAGCGCGTCTCGGAAGCCGCCAAGCACGGCGACACGTACGCTTATTACAAGCACGAAGGCACGCCCGACGACGCCCTCTACGCCGAAGCGCTACTCAAGAAAATGGACTAAACGATGAAAATCCGCAGCAAGCCCAAGAGCAGCTAAACATCGCGGCGTTCACCTAAAACTCGACATTCCGTCAGACGCATACCGTAAGCTGAAGAAGGAATTGGAAATGCGTGGCTGCACAGTTCGCGACTTGTTGTTGGCGGCGGCAGAGAACTGCTATGCGCGAGAGCACATTCAGAAGCGACGGAGAGTTAGATTGCCACTGGTCATCTCTGACGGCCCGAAGGTTCACATTACAAACGAGCAGATCTACGAATCTGCCTGGCCGTAGGCTGAAGACTCGGAAAAAGGTGTTGGTGCGGATGAGTGGATTCGAACCACCACGGTATTGCTACCACAAGCTCCTGAGGCTTGCGCGTCTGCCAATTCCGCCACATCCGCATACGGCGTCGGAAGCTACACCAACCGCTTCTACTTATCTTATCATTAGAGCGCGTTTCGGCTAAGGGACGCCTTATCAACCAGCAGTCGGAACCCGGAGGGACGCTACACCGCGGCGGAATGCAACGCTTTCAACGCCGGTGCGCTTTCGAGATCGGATTTAGCGGCGTATAGATTGGCCAGACGCTCTTCGAGTTCGCGCGCTTCAGGAGCCGCTGCTCGAATCGCGTCGCGCAGGCTCGCGTAAACAGCGCGATAGGCGGGCTTCACTTCCTCGGGCAGGCTCGACCTGCCTCCCCAATTCGCGCGGTCGCCAATTTCCCGCGCGAGTCGATGTGCCTGCAATGGCGAGATTTCGCACGCGAGTCCGCGCTTAACGTCCTGCTGAAGCGCGCCGAGATGCTCGACGGCTGCGTCTTTTCGCTCGTCGGTCATCGCGCTATTGCCGATAATTTCGAGAATCGCCTGCTCCAGTGGGTGATCGATCGCACCGGTCACGCTGATTGCGGCGCTGGAATTGCCGAGGAGCACCTCGATTTTCGCTACGTAGTCCCCGATCTTGCGATGAATGATCTCGATCTGGCCGCCCGCGGCCTCCGCAGCCTCAATCCTAGTTTTTCCATGTTCCAGCGCGCTGCGGTACACATCCAAATCTCCGGCCGCCATGTTCCAGATCGTCTCATCGACGAGAGCCTTTGCCGCGTTCCCGTACGCCAGGTCACGAACAGGCGCCGGTGAAATTTGCGTCGCTGCATCCCGCCCGAAATTCGCGGCGATCCTGCCCCGGCTTGCCGAGATGTTCTTCGCGGAGATCGTTGGTTTTGCTGAAACAGGTGGCGCAACTTGCAAGGCCTGTTCCGCAGGCGCGGTCTCCGAAGCGTCAGTCGTTGTGCGTGGTTCGCTGCGCATCACAGCCGCTTCTTGCGCCGCTGTTCCGCGTTCAACTGGCGCAACCGGAGTTTCTAGCGTCAAAACGCTGGTTTCTGGCTCGGCGTCCCGGCCGTTCAGATCGGCCCGGCCTAAATCAGCTCCCGCGCAGGCCGTAGGCTCAACCGGCCGCACGCCGGCGATGCAACTGCCTCGCGGTGTGATAGCCGAAACGTGGCCGTCGCACAAGAAGACCGGATCGCCTTCGTTGTAGATGGCCAGAACAGATGTTCCATAGTCGCATTCGAGCTGGTAGTGCTCGGAAAGCCTCCGAGGGCTCTGCCCGCGGAGCATCCTCCACTCCGCACGATTCGCGCATGTGCGCTTCGAACCGCGGAAAACTCCCCCTGCGGACGAGGAAAGCGATCGATTGGCGCGGCTTTTGGGAACGTCTGCGCTGGCGCTATCGGCGCGCAGCATTCGGCTTGTGATGCCCACGGATTCCTCTGATCCCTCTCGCGCAAAGCGTCATGCTGCTCGTTCCTGTGAATGAATTCAGAGAGGGCGCCTAGTTACGCAGTTAAGCTACCATCGCGACGGGGCGAAAAGGCTACTGTCCAGACGAACAGGTGCGAAAGGTGCAAGAGGGGGCCGACGGTCAATACGGGCAGGTGACAGCGCGAAGGCACACAAAGTCTCACCTCGCCCTTGGGATGACCCATCCCTGATCGGCCGCCATATTCAACCCGGCAACTCGGGTAAACGTACTATTGACCTGCCCCCGCCTCCGCGACTAGTTTCTTTTGGGTCAGGTGGGGAACGCACGCTAGGAGGGTCTTTCCATGGCAACCGCCCGCGCAATGCTGGAGCGGCGGCGCTCAAGCCGAGTGCCAATGCGCATTCCCGTCAAAGTTCACCGCAGCGATAGCAACCACGACGTGCAGGACACGCCCGCCGAGGCTGTGTCTATCAGCCGATACGGCGCATTGCTGCGGGCGCCATTCTTACCCGAGCTGGGTTCGCGAATCGAGGTGCGCCACGGCGTTTCCGACGAACTCCGCGAGTTCCGGGTGATCTCCATCCGCAGCCCGCGTGAAAAGGGCATCTTCGAATTGGGTGTCGAGATGTATCACCCGGCCAAGAACTTCTGGGGCGTGCGCTTTCCCGACGAGCGTTACTCGGCCTGACGATCCCGCTCCTTCTTGGCGCCTTTCCGCAGGGCTCGGGTGAGTTAGAGCCGGGGCAGCACCCTTAGCCTTCAACGGTGATATACTCCGCATCTTAGGAGCAGGGCCCCCGCAGGACCCCACCCTCGTTCCCCTCTGCGAACACGGCCTGCGGGCAGGAGAACGCAGCCATGAGCACGCAGCCATGAGCACACTACATATCCTGTTTTTAGCATGGGGTGTGGTGACGGCCGTGCTGATCTGCTTGGTGATTTACCGCAGCACGCTTTCCACGCGCGAGGGCGACCAAATCTTCCTCAATTCCAGCGCGAGTAGCATTGCCGACGAGCAGCGCGCCATCGTATCTAAGCTCCAAAAGCTCAGCGCTCCGATCACCGCGTTGATAGTGATCTCCGCAGTGCTGCTGCTGGTGACCGCTGGGTTTTGGCTGTACCAGGGATACAAGAGTTTCTAACCGGCGTTGCTGGGGAGGATATTTAACCGGCACTGCCCGCGCGCGTGATCTGTTCGCGATCCGAACCGCGCGAATTTTGCCCTACTGTTGCGCGCGCTCAGCGGAAATTGCAGGCCGGACAGATGGCGTCTGGCTGCTCGACTCGGTGGGACACCCCTGATAAATCTCCGAAGTATGGTTGTGGACGATCAGCCAGTTGGCCCCGACTTTGTTGAATACTAACGTAGTCTGGCCGCGCGCCTGGAACGGCTGCCCGTTGGACATGGCGTCGAATTCCCACTGATACGAGGCCCATGCCACGTCGCCATGGGTGAAAACGTATGTATTTCTGCGGATCAGTTGAATGTCTTGATACGCGGACCATTCGCGCTTGTACAGGGGCACGTAATTCGCCCAGCCCACCACCGGCGGCGCCCATTCGCCACTGACGAAAGTGGCGTCGTCCGCGTAATACTTGTGCATCATGTTTACGTCGCCCAGTTGAAAGGCACCCAGCATTTCGCCGATATCCAGGTTGATCTGGTCGGCGGGCCGCGGTGGTGGCATCGGAACGGGATTGTCCTGGCTCGAATCGTCGGACGACTTGTTCTTTTTGTTTTTCTGTTTTGCGTACGCCGGAGTAACCAGCGCGAGAATCAGCAACGCGGCCAGCAGGCCGGCGCCGCAACGAGAGCAAGCCCGCTCGATCGCACTGCTGCGCATTCGTGTTTCCCTCCTGATGCGAGGGCAGCATAGCATGGCGGGTAGAGCGAGGGAGCGGGGCAATGCGCGGCGCATGTGCGCAACGGTCAATGGCGGACGCCGCGCACTGCGCGGCCGATTCGCCTCCGATATTGCTAGCGCATCCGCCGTGGCTGGACCGTCTGGCTGATCAGATTGACGAACAGCCGGTAGGCGCCCGGAACCCCCGCAGGCAGCTCACGGAAAAAATCGAGCCCTGTGTAAATGTAGAGGCCCTTTCCGTCGCGTGCGTAAACCAGGCCTCCTGCGGTTTCCGGTTCGCCCTGATCGGTGAGGCCGATCGGCGCTTTGTATCGCGGATCCCAGTTGCTGAGAAAATACACGCCGCGTTCCTGCACCCATCCCTGAAAATCGGCCAGCGTGATCTTGTTGGGCGCATTCAGCAGCGGACTATCGGGAATCAGGAAATGCACCGGCGAATTCGGATCGGTGACGCGTACGGCCTGTTGCGCCATCGTGGCTTTGAACGGAGCTGGTTGATAGCGGTTCCACGCGTAATCCTTCTCGTACTCGACAACCAGCGTCCCTCCGTTCTTCACGTAATCGAGCAGCCGCCCATTCGCCGCGATCACATCCGGACGCAGTTCGTACGCGCGAATACCCACGACGATCGCGTCGTATTGGCTCAAATCGCCGAACGCAAGTTGCACTTCGTTCAGCATATCCACCTGAACGCCGATATTCCGCAGCGAGTCCGGTACCAGATCG
>JASHPG010000123.1 GCA_030038275.1 Candidatus Acidiferrales bacterium
CGGTATTGCCGTCCGGGATCACTCTGCCGAGCTCGTTCCCGGCGATCGCAATCGAGCGGGGCACCCTTCAGTTGATTCCCTCTACGCTCGAGACTCACGCTACGCTCGCAACCTCCGCTACCTGGCAGCCGCAGTTCGCAGGCCATCAAGCGAGCGTTGCGGCCATGACGCTCGCCCTCGACGTGAAACCGCGGATGCCGGACAACACTCGTCCGTGGAAACTCTCCGTGGCAGGCACACTCTCGATGGCGCCTCTCCCGGTCGTGTCGATTGCCTGCGTGACGGGCAGCGATGACACGGAGACAGTTCTGGTCGGCGCCCTGAGCGCCGTCGAAACCGAGCAGTTGAAACTCGCCGATGTGGCTGACGGCTTCACCGCCGGCGGAACCTGGGCCGGAGTACCCGTGCCCCACAATTTCACTCCGCCTGACCTCGCCCAAGCCGGCGTATACCTCAACCTGAGCACCTCGACTCTGGTGCTGTTCGGTCGCGCCACCCGCTTCGGAAATGCCGCGCTCCTGGTCCGGCAGGTCGGATCCGGAACCGGGGTGTCCTGGGGGTTCGCATTTGTGGTCAACGTCGAGGGCCCTTTCCACTTCGCCGATCTGGCTCCGGCTCTCAGTCCCATCGATGCCCTCATTCAGATTCAACAGGCCAGCATTACACTCAGTTCGTTTGCATCCGATGATTCCGCGGGCAATCCTTACCAGGCGCTCGGCAAATTGAAGGAGGTTGGCGGCGTGCCCGTTCCCACTCCTCCCGACGCGCTCGTGGTGGGCCATGGACTGAACGTAGATGCTCAGTTGGTCATGCAGGGGGGGCTCTGGGACGGCCTGAAATTCCTCATCGAGAGTCGAGCGGGCGCGACGATCGATATCCATGCCACTTTCGACCCGGACGATGCCCTCAAGACGCTGTTTCAGGCAAAGCTCGGCGGTTTCACCATTCTTCGTGTAGTGGCCTTCAATTCCGTGGCGCTGGAATATCGCCCGAATGCCCCCCAATCGCTGCATTTGGAATGCTCGGGCTCGGTGTCGATCCCCTGTGCGACTTCCGGTAGCGGCGAGCAACCGGTGCTCTTTCGCTTCAATGGTGTGCTTTCGGCTACGGAGACCGGGGCAACCGCGGAATTCACCGCCTCGGAAGCGGGCGATGTGCTTCGGCGTCCGTTGGGGATTCCTGGGATCACGGTAGATTCGCTCTCGTTGAATCTCGCCTGGGTTTTCGACACAGGCGCCAATGGAACTGTCGCCCGTAGGTTGACCGAATTCGAGGTCAGCGGAAGCTGCGTCCTGGGGGAGATGCATCTGCAGGCTGCGGTGATGTTCTTCGCGGGCTCGCCGAAGGTGGTCAGCATCGGGCTCGATCAGCGCGATCCGTCGAAGGTCGTTTCTCTCGAGGATGTATTTGCGAGCATTGCCTCGGATGCCTGGCGGTCCCCGCTGATTCCGGACCTGCGCTTTCCCCGGGGACAACTCTATTACGCTACGGAGACCGTGGATGGCTCCCCGTACCAGCAGGGGTTCCATCTCGACGCCGAGATCGAGGTCTTCTCTCATGCATTCCGTCTGAGCGCCGCCCTCACCGATGAAGATGGCATGTCAGGAACGGCCTCCGCGACCGACCCGATAGATCTCGGATTTCTAACCCTCATGGGCCCGAGCGGTGGCCGTACCGGACCGGGAATTACGCTCTCCGCGACCAGGAGCCTGAAGAAGTTCGATATCGGCTTCGGTTTTGACATCTTCGGACTACAGTTCCGAGGCGGCCACTTTGGCTATACGCCCGCCCATGCGGGCACTTCGGAGGTCTACAGCGGTACGCTCACCTGGAGCGGCTCCGAGACACCGCTCGGCAGTGATTTCACCATTTCTGCAGAGTGGAGCAAGGACAGCGGATTTCGCATCACCGACTGGCCGGTGATTCCGGAGTTGCCCGACATTAATCTTACCCAACTCATTGAAAGCGCGGGCAAGGACGACATCTGTGGCGCGCTCGGCGCGCTCGGCATCGGCAGGGACGCCATCAAGGGTGAGTGCAGTACGAAGTTGCGCCTGGCGGCGGGGGCGAGCCCGAACACAGCCGACGTCGAAATCGACTTTACCTACCAGATCTCGATCAATCTGCCCGGAAAAACCACGGTTGTCCTCAATCCCGGCGCCCCGCCGATTACCGTAAAGCAGACGATTCACGCGCCGGCTACCGCGTCCATCGCGGATCTCGCCTCGTTCATCGTCCAATCGATCGTGCATGCGATTCCTGCCATCCTCGATGCCATCCTCAGAGACCCTGCCGCGCTGACGGCTCTCGTCGGCGCCATCGGTGTGCAGCAGCTTACGAATAAGGCTCTCGATGCCCTGATCTGCCGCGACGTCGATTCCGAGGAGCTCACGAACGAAGCCGCGAGGCGGGCAGAGCATCCCGAATCCGATCAGGACCAAGGGGACGAGGACCTGGATTCGGCAAGCAAGGGGCTCGAAAAGGTTGATGCCGCCGGCACTGCCGCCGAAGCTGCTGCCCTGGCAGCAGATCTCGTATTCCCCGCAGCCGAAGCGGCTATTGGTTTCTTCGCCGCACTGCTGGATTCCTTTCTGAAGTGGCTCGGAATCGAATCGGACGAAGCCAAAGAGGCGAGAAGAAAGAAGGAGGAAGCCGAACGGATTCGCGACGATGCGATCCAGAAAATTCGCGACAAGCTCGCGATTGCTCGCGTGACTCTAAGCTACGACGGGCCCGGGCATGCGTCGGCCCAATGGACCGCCGTACCAGGCGCGAGTATCGGCTACTCCGCCCAGGTCACATCGTCGCGACCGGACGGAAGCGATCCCGTCACCATTTCATTTCCAATCGTGCCGACGAACAGCATCGATATCGATCACCCGGCCATTGCACAGGGCCGAGTGATCGTCATCGACGTGGTCGCGAGCATCCCCGGCTATGCCGGCGCTCCGGCTACCGCACGGATCTCGGTTGGCGACTTTGGTCCGCATGACCTGGTGGTGGAACAGGTGGGCCGCACGCTGGCCATTCGTTGGCTGGGCGGCGCCGAGCCGCCGGATTCCTTCACTGTTCGCGTCACTGACGCCGCTGGAGCCGCTATTGATGCGCCTCGTTATGCCGGCTTCGGAAGCGGCTTCCGTACCATTCTCCCGGATAATCTGCTCCATGACGGATCGACTTACACCGTCTTGGTCAAGGCCGAAAAAGCCAGCATCGCAACGGATCCGGTGCAAGCTGCCCCCATCACCTTTGTTCCCCTCACTGCCCCTGCCTGCTTCACCGCGAGCCACCCGTTCGGAACCCAGCGCATACAGACCACGTGGGCTGGGCCTGATGCGCCCGGGGGATTTGTGTTGGAGGCTTACTCCGATCCGTTCTCGCCGCTGGTTCATCAGGCCGCAGCCGCGGGCTCGTCGAGATTGGATCTCATCAGCGCCACCTTTACCGCCAACGCGACCATTTTCGTCCGCGCGGGCTCCTGCACCGCATCCGCCGCTCAGACGGTATGGTCCGAGCCGATTACCGTAGTCATTCGCGATCTTGCAAAACCCGCTGCCTCCACCCTTACCTGGAGCATGGACGCCATCGAGGTGCGCTGGGGAGCCGTCGCGGGCGCCGAAACCTACGAACTGCAGCTGCAGTCCACGCCCGAGCCCCTGGCCCAACAGCCGGCCTTCGCCATTGCACTGGTGCCATCCCCGGGCTCCTCCGATCCGCCCAGCTCCTATCCGCGCGCCACCTGTCCGGGAGCAGTGTTCAGCTCTGGAGCCACCCTCACCGTCCAGGTGCGTGCCGTTTCCGGCAACTCCTTGAGCGACTGGAGCGATGTGGATGCGAGTTCCACAGTCATCACTCCCGCTATCGCCCCTGTCTCATGCCAGGCTGAGCAGGTGAATGAGGATCTTGTCGCCACCTGGAAGCCCGGCCCCGGCGGGGCGCGTCCGTGGAGCTTTCAGCTACAGGACGGAACGGGCAAACTGCTCGAACCGCCGCCGCCCACTGAGCTTGATCAGCAGTCAGCATCGGCCCGAATTATGGGGTCAGCGCTCGTGGTCGGTTCATCCTACATCGCGGCCGTCCATGCGGAAGACCCCGCCCTCACTTCGCCCTGGGTCGCAAGCCCACCCATCACGCTCTCCGCTTTGCGCGCGCCTGCGATGCAGCGCGTGTACGCGACTGCTCATCCCCGATCGAGCCCTGCGGTTTTCGATGTTCTCGTCACGTTCGACCTCGTGCAGGATGCCGCGAGCTACGTTGTCGAATTGACTTTCCCCGATGGCGCGGCCTTCGTTCCCGCGACGACGGCCGCCCTCCCTGCGAGTTCAATGCGCGGAGGCTTTACGCTCACCGACGCTCGCTTTGTCGAGGGAGCCCGTTTCCTCGTCCGCGCCGGCACGCGCACAGCCGATACCGCCCAAACCGTCTGGGGAGCCCGCGTGCCCTTTATGCTGGCCGTCATACCCGCGCCCGCCAGCCTGGTGTTCGTGGCCCAGGGCTCGATCGCTGTTTCCGCGTGGGATGCCGTACCCGGTGCGGACTCTTATCTCGTCACGACCGGCGCTGATGGCTCCGCCAACGAGGTCACCCGAGAGACGACCGAAACTGAACTGGACGTTCCAGCCCTGGGACTTGTGCGGGTCAGCGCGATGCGTGCCGGTCTCGTGGGACCCGAGGCCTCAGCCGGCCCCACGCCCGTTACTGTTACGGAGCTCAGCGTGGCGGCCTTCTATTTGTGTAGCCAGAGTGTCGTGGAGGTGAGCTGGACGGGCGGCGCAACGAGCCTGTCCGAGCAGGATTTCGCTGCGCAGGTGCTCAAAGGCGCGGCCGTTGCCGCACAAGCGTCCGCAGGCGCCTCTTCTCCGTGTCTCGTCCCCTCGCCGAACGAAGGTGGATATGCCGAGGGCTCGGGCTATGTCGCTCAGGTGAAGGAGCGCATTGGCCCTGCCTGGCTCGGCTGGGTGACGTCGGAGCCGTTCACTGTCCACCTCGTCGTTCCGACGCCGCAGAACCTCAGCCTCGCGCTTCAGGGCCCATCAGAGTTGACGTTCCGCTGGGAGCCGGTTTCGGTAGCAAGCGCCACGACGGTTTCATACGACGTTCGGATCGCGATCGACGGTAGGACGATCCTCGAGCAACTTGCCGTGCCCGATCCCAGCGTTTCTGTCACGGTTCCTTCGGATCTGATTCCCGTCGCAGGCCGCTCCGTGACCGCAGCCGTCCTTGCCGTCGCCGACGGTTCGCGGGGTGAGCCCGCAACCGCCCCGCCTCTCAAACCGCCAACCCCGGCCGAACTGGCGCAACAGCTGAAAGACAGCGGACTGAATTGCCAGCAGGCCGCGGCGCGAATTGCCGCAACATTCCCGGAATTGTTACCCGGTGACCTCGCGGTGCTGTTCGCTCAGGTCTTCCCCGAATCTACCGGCACGCCTCTTCTGTTGGTCTGGGCTCTCGCAAATGCCGGAGTTTCGCCGCGCAATTGCGCTGCGGCCGTGCGCCGTGTTCGTCCAAACACGGACGCTGATCTGCTCGCCGCATCTCTCAAAGTCGTCTTTCCCCCGGAGCCGGTTCTCGCCGTGGCCTCCAGGCTCGCTTCTTCCGGCAAGAGCGGAAGGGCCGCAGTCGACGTCTTGCGAGCCGCGGCGCCCGATATGACCTCCACCCAGGCGGGTTATCTGCTCCTGACGTATACCTCGGTCCCCGCGCCGCAGTCCAACTCACTCGGCCTCGCGCTGTATCCGGAATACCCTCTCGACCAAGTTGCCGAAGCCTTGCGCGCGCTGTTTCCATCGCTCAGCGCCGCTGAATTGGCAGCCATCCTCAAATCCTTGAATGCAAAGTGAGGCCCACAGATGACCGAAAGGGCACAAATCATTGCGTCTCTCCTCGATAAGAGGAGCGGATTCGCCTCGCTCTCCGAGATGGCTCGTCGTATTCGTGCGGACCATCCGGGCGTGACGGCCGAAACCGTTGCCAGCGTCCTGAGGGACTCCAGCGTAGCTCGGGCGTCGTTCGCTAACTCGGCCATTAGCCTCGCTGCCGCAGGCAATCCCGTCGATGAT